>JAICXZ010000747.1 GCA_025934475.1 Mucilaginibacter sp.
CCAGTAAATTCCGCAAGGACTCGAGTGGGAACGACTCGGTTATCTTCTGAAAATCGCAAGCCATCACGACGCGTTTCACGGGTTCATAACAACATATAGGCGGAATAACAATCACAGGCGCGGGGCTCAACCTGGATATATTGACGACATTAACTCCAACATGACTGCTATTATCACTACCCTTGCCATTACTTCCCAGTATCACCACATCGGCATTTTCCTCAGCCAACGTTTCGATAATTGACCGGGTAAGTGTTTCGCGGCTCAGCTTAATTTTTATCTCTACGCCATCACGAACCTCTTTTAATAATTTGGACCGAAGATGTTTCAACTGGGTTAAGCGTTCTTCTGCTTCATCATCTATTATATCATCGGTCAGCATAACCATATCCGGCGTAGGTAAAACACTTTGGTAAACAGATACATAGTATGAATGAAGTAAAACAATTTTAGCGACATCGGTTTGTTTGCTGAGCATAGCAGCATACTCGGCAGCGTGCATTGACGTTGTCGAAAAATCAACGGGTACTATATAGGTTTTCATAAAAATATAATTTAGGCCATTTTACCTTTTGACTATTTTTATCAAAAAGTAAAATTTATACAAATCTATAAAAACTGACATTCGGGATTGTCAGTTGCAACACACAATATAACGTTCCAAACCCAAACATGTGTTATGAATATACCAAAATGTCTGCGAATTGTCAAATGATTGTTATCAATTTGTGCATTCAAGATACTACATCTACCTTTACTGTAATATTTATTATTACAGATGAACGGACGCTATCCCATTGCATTGCACATTCTTACTTTGCTTAGCAAAACTGAGCTGGAGCTGATGTCGTCTGAATACATTGCCGGTAGCATTAATATTAATCCAGCCCTTGCACGCAAGGAAATTAGCAACCTGCGCAACCACGGCTTTATCGAAAGCAAGGAGGGCAAGGGCGGTGGATACAGTCTGGCGAAGCCTGCAAAACAAATAACATTGGCTGACATTTACCGGGCTGTAAAAGAACCGCATGTTTTGGGCCTGGCAAAAAATTCGCCTAACCCCGATTGTCCTGTAGGCAAACAGATAAATAAGAATATAGAAGAGCTATACGAGGAGTTGGACCATGCTTTCCTGCTCAAACTCGAGACCAAGACACTTGAAGATTTCACTAATCAATTCGATTAATTTTTTTTAAAACAAACTGTAACAAAATAACTTACATTTAAAACAACACATTATGAAAATCGCACTTATTGGCGCCACCGGATTTGTTGGCACTGCTGTATTAAACGAAGCCCTTAACCGCGGACACTATGTAACAGCCATCGCCCGCAACACTGATAAAATCACAGTTAGCAATCCTAATCTTATATTGAAGCAAGCTGATGCTTATAATGTTAATGAGCTCAAAGCGGCGATTGCAGGTAACGACGTTGTAGTTAGCGCCTTCAACTCTGGCTGGGGTAATCCTAATATTTATGATGATTTTATCAAAGGATCGGAAACCATTCAGCAGGCAACAAAGGAAGCTGGCATCCCAAGATTATTGATTGTGGGTGGCGCAGGCAGTTTGGAGATAAAACCAGGCGAGCAATTGGTTGATAGCCCGTCATTCCCGGCTGAATGGAAAAACGGTGCATTAGCGGCACGTGATTACCTGACCACTATTCGTAAAGAAACCGAATTGGATTGGACGTTTTTAAGCCCTGCTATTATGCTGCTACATGACGGCGAACGTACCGGCAACTATCGCCTCGGGACAGATCAGCCGGTGTTTAATGATCAGCAACAAAGCACGATCTCTGTGGAAGATATGGCAATAGCTATTGTTGATGAATTGGAAAAAGGTCAGTTTATCAAAAAACGGTTTACTGTAGGATATTAATTTGTCCTGGTAGAGACGCGATGCATTCGCGTCTCTACACTTTGACATATTTTGCCGCCACCCAATCTTTATTCTTTTTATGGCTGACATATTGAAGACCGTATTTTTTTGCTTCTTCGGTTATAATGACGAGATCGGGATTTTCATAAAATCCACTCAGGAACAGTTCTCCTCCGGGCTTTAATACCCAGGCATAGCGATCCATCTGATCCAGCAGAATGTTGCGGTTAATATTCGCGAGGATGATATCAAATTGCTCAATCGGGATAACTTCTTTTGAGCCGCAGAACACGCGGATGTGCTCACAATTGTTCAATTGGGCATTTTCGATGGTGCTATCGTAACAGGTCAAGTCGATATCTGCCGCCGCGAGATCAGTAGCGCCAAGTTTTTCGGCAAGTATAGCCAGAATACCTGTTCCGCAGCCCATATCGAGTACCTTTTTGTCCATAAAATCTGTATCCAGCATCATATCCATCATCATCGATGTGGTTTCGTGATGCCCCGTACCGAACGCCATTTTAGGGTCGATGACGATCTCATAAGGAAACTCCGGTTTAGGCTGATGAAAGGTAGCCCGCACAAACACCTGATCCCTGATCTGTATCGGCTCAAAATTGCTTTCCCATACCTCGTTCCAGTTTTTTTGC
>JAICXZ010000624.1 GCA_025934475.1 Mucilaginibacter sp.
CACAAATATAACTGCACCATCTGTTTCCAGCATCGCGGACGGTGAGCATATCCATCCCATATATATAGTTGGTTAGAGATGCCTTTGTGCCACAACAGTTGACTCATCGCGTGATTATTATCCAAAAAAGGATCAGTTTCGCCGATGGCGAAGATGAATTCTATCTGTTTCAGTCCGCCCAGGTAAATCAGGTCATTGATGTTTGCTACGAACTGCATAGGCATGTGAAAGTAAATGTCCTGGTTATGGTGCCCGTCAAAAAGATCCTTAAAGTCCTGGATGGGTATCGTCAGGTCGAAACGACCGCTCATGGCGATTACCCTTCGGAATAGCGACGAATGCCTGGTAGCGATATTTACGGCATGGTAGGCTCCCATGCTGCAGCCTGCTACCTCGAGGAAGTTGCCGCCATTCTTTTCGTGGATGAAGGGTATCACTTCGTCCAGGATATATTGTTCATACTGCTGATGGCGATGGATACGGTCGGCTGGATGGATTCCCTGGTTATAAAAACTCTCCGAGTCGATACTGTCTACGCAAAATAATTGCAGTTCACCATCGTAAATACGATCGTGCAGGGCGTGGATAATGCCCCAGTTCTCGTAGTCATAAAATCGTGCCATGCGGGTAGGGAAGAAGAGCACCGCTCTGCCGGTGTGTCCGAATACTAAAAGCTCCATGTCGCGCTGCAACGTGTCGCTGTGCCATTTGTGATATTCCCTGTTCATTGAGGCATTGCCTTGCGGCGCGGAATATCAGCAGGCAATGTTACCTTAAAGATAACTAATTGTTATGGATTAGCCTTGATGAAGTCGCTGATAACCTGTTTCCAAAGAAGATAGCCTTCTTTGCTTAGATGCAGGCCATCCCAGGCATAAAGTTTTTGTTCTGGCATACCACCTGAATGCAGCATTTTGCTGTAAACATCTATGAATTTCCAGTTGCTATCGTGAGTCGCTATTTCCTGGTTGATGATCTTGTTCGTGAATCTATACTGATCTAGCTGACGCCACCGGGCCAGGCTTGGTTTTAACGATACAAAATAGCAGGGTATGGCACCGAATCGCTTGTCGACCCGGGCAACTAATTGTTGAAAGAAGATAAATATCTCCTCGGGGTGCCGGCCATCGCCAAGATCGTTATCACCGGCATAAAACACCAGCCGCTTAGGTTGATATGGCTTCATGACACGCTCAAAATACCAAACGCAAGCTGCGAGGGTGGACCCACCAAACCCCAGGTTTATTGGTTTCAGATAATTGAAATCGGTGTATAAATTAGTCCAAAGCCGTATGGAGGAGCTGCCATAAAAAATAGTTTCCGGCTGATAGGATAGCTTTAAGGACTCCTGTTCTATGCGTTTTATCTCGTCTTCGTACCAAAACATGTGGGGTATCTTTAATTAAGGGCTCCAAACCTAAAGATTCTTTTCAAGAAATCGGAATTAGAATTTAAATTCTATTTTCGGCTTACTTGTTTTTAATATCAGCAAGCAAATCTTTAAGCAGAGTCAAAGGTCGCTGGTTATCGCTTTCGGGAATTCGTTGACGACCTTTTGTCTTGGTAAGTATGATCTTATTGTTTTCGATATAAAATCTTCGCTCGAAAGCGGGTATGAGCTTTGAATTATCTAAACCGATACCGTCTTTCCTTTCAGGATAATCGGCCTCTTTTTCAAAAATAAAGACGACGTTCATTCCATCGAAATAATACTCATAGGTTCTCATTGCAAAGGAAAGCCCAACACTGTAAACCAATTTTTTTAATCGGCCGGCTTTATAAAATGCTTTAAGCCCCTGGCCGTTGTCGGAAGCTTCGCTGCTGTCTTTATCTAACAAGTCCTCATTATCTAACGTTTTGATCTTATAACCGGAATCAGCGTTAATTCCCGCCACCACCCTTCGAATCGATAATATAGCTTGTGATTCCTGGGCCGATACACTGTATGAAATGAGCAGTAAAAACAATGCCAGGAGTGTAAATCGCATAAGCAAGCTGTTTATTTTTTGATAATCTTGAAAGTAGACCTTACGCCATCCTCATTTAACACGAGCGAATAGACACCGAAATTGAGGTTTGTTAAATCCAATCGGATCACTCCCGATTGGTTTGCAATTTTTTGGGTAAAGACAAGTCGTCCGTCGTTAGTACTATATATCCTGATATCGCCTGTTGCAACTTGTATATTCCCCAGGTTCACATTTAACATATCCTGGAACCAGTTGGGGTAAGGCGCCTTATTGCCCGATATGTTGATGATTTTCTGAATGATTCCCTGGCATAATCTATCAGTGCTTACTGAAAGCATGTTGCTGTTCTTACTCAAAGGAAGGGTGATGCTGCTCTGTTGTGTCGGGTAATTGGTCCCGTTAAGGGTAATGTTGTATTGATCCGCCCCTGACAGTTCGAGTGTTAACGAATTATCAGATTTATTCACAGTGCTGTATACCGACAAATCTTTGGGCTCGGTTACCACTACATCAAAACATTGCTGATAATCTGAGTGTCCGCTAACTGTGATACAAACCGAATAGTTGCCAGCGGCAAGTCCAGCAAAAGATGTATTAGATGTAAATATCGAACTTTTGTTGATACTTGAAGCCGTTACCGTTGCTGTATAATTAAGCGATTGTGAAGCCGCGATATTTATAGCTCCATCGCTTTGTCCTTTACAGGTTGCACTCATAGTACTAACAGTGAAATTGTTGGCCGGAAGTGTAAAAACGGAGTTTACCGTTATTGGATTCGAAGATATAGAATAAGCTCCTACGTTGATCGTGACAGCATAGGAACCACTTTCAGTGGCCGTGTATGAAGATGCCGTGGCGCCAGAAATATTCGCGCCATCCTTCGTCCATTGATAGGTATAGTTGGCGCCCGAGCTGGCCGTTAACGTTACGCTCCCCCCGGCGGTAAAGGTGGTTGAACCGCTTGTCGTTATTTGCGGGGCTGGCACAAAGGTAAATCCGCCGAGGTTTGCCGTGCCACCAGCAGTAGTGACGCTCACTGTGCCATTTGTTCCCGCACCTACTTTGGCGATAATGCTGGTTGCCGAATTAACGGTGAACGATTGCGCCGCTGTTCCGCCAAAACTAACACTGGTTGCGCCGGTAAAGTTACTGCCTGTAATGGTAACCTGGGTTCCGGAACC
>JAICXZ010000133.1 GCA_025934475.1 Mucilaginibacter sp.
GAAGCAGGTAAACCAGGATCGCAAATATGAACCCGGTAAACACGAGATTGGCAGCTACAACTACCCCGGTTATTCTGCGCAGTAGTTCCAGCCCGTCGGTCCATAGGGAGAACAACAGCAGGAATATCGTACATATCACCCAAACAATGGCATATTCCTCGCGCAGCTTGCCTTTAACGATGAGCCGTGAAATGTACAGCACAAACAAAACATTAACGGCGATGGTGATGATCTGTATCCTTAGCATGACGATCAGGTTTTACGAATGAATGAAAAAAACATGGCCAGGCTCACCTTAAAGCAATAATATAGCGAACCGAAGCTGCGAATAGACGATTGTCCGCCTTGCCGTTCGGCCATGATCACCGGTACCTCGGCCACTTTTAGTCCGGCCTTGGAAAACACGACCAGCGACTCGGGCTCCGGGTATTCATCCGGGTAACTCGCTGCGGCCATTTCGATCGCTTTCCGGTCGAATAGTCTGAAGCCGGAAGTGCTGTCATAAATGGCCAATCCGGTCATGAGCCTGTTGACCCAATGGAAATAATTGATCCCCAACCGCCGGACAAATGACGACTGGAAGCCTTCCTTCTCCAGAAACCTTGAACCGATGACAATATTAGCGCCCGTTTCATCGTGATAATTGATCAGTTTGTGCAATTCTCTGGGCGGATGCTGGCCGTCACCATCCAGTTGAATGGCCAGGTCGAAGCCATTGTCGCGGGCATAGCGAATGCCTGTTTGCACGGCACCACCAATACCTAAATTAACGGGCAGATCGAGCACGGTAGCCTTATGTTTCCTGGCTACAGCAACAGTATTATCTTTCGAACAATCATTCACTACCGCGGCTTCCAGTTGATAGCCATTGGGCAGTTTGGTGGCAAGCAGTTCGGGCAGTAATGTCGGCAGCGATGCCTCTTCATTATAACAGGGGATCACGATCAGGACTTTGCCGGGCATTCGGGGATATTAATGGATTGGTAAATACTAAGGGTGAAATTAAATGTTTTTCTCAAAATACCATGATAGTTTGGCACTAAGAAAATCAAAACTCTTTCTAACTCATTAAACCTTAGCCTCGTATTAGGGTCTGTTATAAAAATAACAACCCATATATGAAGATACGCGTACGTTCAATAATCATACTTTCCCTCGTTTTGCTTTACGCGGCCTGTAAAAAGAATAACCTCGGCCCTACATCATCAACCACAACCACAACTACGACAACAACCAGCTATGATTTCAGCGCCATTGATAAAGTGCTGAATGACTCGGTTCCGGTTAAGTTCGGCGGCAATTGTTATGCGCTGATCTGTGTAAACGGGCAGCCCGTATATTCAAAAGGCTATGGTGGCTATACGGCCGATACGCGCGAGCTGATAGCCTCCTGTTCCAAGTGGTTATCGGCAGGAGTTTTGATGAGCCTGGTGGATGAGGGCAAATTAAAATTAAGCGATACGGTTGGTGCTTATCTGCCGATCTTTACTAAATATCACAAAGGGAATATTACCATCGCTCAATTGTTCTCCCATACTTCGGGGTTCCCGGGCCAGTCTGCACAGAATTATGAAGGTAATCCTTTGCTTACGCTCGAACGCGCTACTGATTCGATCGCTCAAAATGTTCCGCTGATTGCAACACCCGGCACTCAATTTTATTATGGCGGTGTAAGTATGCAAGTAGCAGGCCGGATTTGTGAAGTTGCCTCAGGCGAAAGCTGGGCCACGTTGTTTAGCGACAAAATCGCAACACCGCTTGGGATGACCAATACCGATTATGGTTTGACACTAAATCCCGGCATAGCCGGCGGCGCCCGAAGCACGCCTAATGATTATATCAAGTTTCTTAATATGATCATGAATGAAGGTGTGGCTTCGAATGGTACCCGCGTATTGAGTCAGAATGCTGTCACCATGATGGAGCAGGGCCAAACCGGCAATGCAAAAGTGGCCTATTCTCCATACCCGCTGGCATTGCTGCAAAATAACGCCGATTTCTACGGAATTGGCAACTGGCGCGATCTGACAACAACAGGTGACGTACTGGTAGAGGATAGCAGTCCCGGTGCTTTCGGCAGCCATCCATGGGTTGACCGCAGCCGAAAAGTCACAGGCTTTATTTTTACCTATGTACCAGTGCAGGGTTATATATCCACTATTTGGACCTGTCTGAATGTCAGAAGCATAGTACGCACTGCAGTTCAGTAAAACATACTTGATGCCGGCGGTGTTATTAATGTATTATGAATGACACTGAAAATCCAAAAGCCGCAGGCGAAGATGGCCTTTATGAATTCACCATGCAGATAGACGGGCGTGAGTTAACCTGCCATGCAGAGAAAAAGGGTGACCGCATTTCCGTAAAAATCGACAATGGTATGTCGGCTGAACTGGATGTGCATTGGGATAACAGCGTTACCCAAATTTCAGGCAACCTGCCGGATTCGCAAGTTGAATTTATTAAGAAGCACGTTTTAGAGCATGTGTTGTAACTACATTTGGTTTGCGAGGGTTGTCAGCTCAGAACCTCCTCCAGCACCTCATGCGATTTGATATTCCCAAATCCCTCTATGTGTAAGGCGTAATACTCCAGCAGTTTTTGAAGCAAATACCGCCGCTCGTCGTTAGAGAGTTTTAGCTGAGCGATATCCTCAAAGCGAGCTTGCAAAATTGCCCCAAAGTTTTGGGTGTGCGGCGGCGAAAGATAATAGAGCCCTTCAGGCTTGTAACGGCCAAAGGTGCCGTTCTTCATATCGAAATAATCTGAGTTCGAGGCAGTAAACTGTTCCGGATAAAAACCAAGGTAACGGGTCAATCTCACCAAAAAGAGTAAGTGGAAATTGGCAAGATTTTCGTCTTGATTATCTAACCATTCAATTGCATTAAAAATAAAATCGAATAAATTCTCGTCCGCAGATTGCTGCTTTACAGCTTTATAAAGCACTTCGTTCAGGAAAATAGCGATACTGCTTTTGATAACGTCATAAGGGATAGTTTGCAGCAGCGGTGAGTTTTTAAGCTCCGAAATTCGCTGCACCGATCCGGTGTTTTTATGATACACCACCATATCCAGCAAATGCAGTGGCTGAAGCATATTCCGACTGATTTTAGCCTTGGGCTTTTTTACGCCGTTGATGATATAGGATTGCAAACCGAATTTCTCTGTGAATACCTGGACAATCACACTGCTTTCGCCGTAATCGGTGATTTTAAAAACGATGCCGCGGGTTTTATGCAGCATGGCCGAAAACTGCGATTAGTTTGGGTAAAAAGATGACCATGCCGATTACCAGGGCAGTAACGGCGGTCACCAGGACAGCCGCGGCGCACATATCCTTTACGTGACCGGCTTTTTCGTTATATCCCGGTGATACCAGGTCGACCAATAATTCAATGGCTGTATTAATTATCTCGGTTAACAACACCATGCCGATGCTGAGGATGATCCAAAGCCATTCGGCGGCAGAAATTTTTAAGAAGAAGCCTAGTGCGATGGCGATCGTTGCGCAGACCAAATGCACACGGAAATTGAGCTGTGTTTTGCAAGCATGCCATATACCCTTAAATGCAAAACCAAAACCGCGGATGAATTTGTTCATAAAGGCAAACTTAAGAAAACCTATGTCATTTTGACGAACAGAGCGGTTGGCGCGAGTCGCGTGGCGTGAGGAGAAAACTTTTCGGACATGCCGCGCCATTTAGTATGTTCGAAAAGATTTCTCGCCTGCTCCAAAACACAAGTCTCAGCCGCAGACTCGAAATGACATTGATTTTATAGTTTTTCGTATATAAACTAATTAACTTTCGCGTCAAAACATCTATTCTTATGGATCTCAAACTCAAAGATAAAGTAGCCTTGGCATTGGCCGCCAGCAAAGGATTAGGCCGAGCTTCGGCTACAGCACTATCGGCCGAAGGCGCCAAAGTGGTCATTTGTTCTCGCAACGCGGAAGAACTGGCTCAGGCCGCGGCGGAAATCCAGCATCAAACAGGTAACCCGGTTATGGCGATAGCTGCTGATGTTTCGGACGCGACACAAGTGCTCGAACTCATTAAAAAAACTGCAGATTTTTTTGGCGGTATCGATATCCTGGTGGATAATGGCGGCGGACCACCTTTCAGCAAATTCGAGACTTTTGACGATGAACAATGGCAGAAGGCTTTTGATTTAACCCTTCTTGCTTTTGCGCGAACGGGGCGTGCAGTGTTGCCTTATATGAAACAAACCGGAGGTGGGCGCATTATCAATATTATCAGTGGTTCGGTAAAATCGGTGCTCAACAATGCCGTGCTTTCCACAGCGATGCGGATGGGTGTCGTAGGTATGGCTAAATTGATGGCCGACGAATTAGGTCCTTACCAGATCACGGTGAACAATATCGCGCCGGGCCTCATCTTAACCGACAGGGTTAAAGAGGTGTTGCCCAAAGATGTTGACCATGAACAGGCTCTAAAAGAGCGGGCGAAATCGATTCCTGTTGGCCGTATTGGCAAACCAGAGGAACTTGGGGCTTTGGTAGCGTTTTTAGCCTCTGAGCAGGCGGCTTATATCAGCGGTACAACAATTCAGATCGACGGCGGGTCGAGCAGAAGCATACTTTGATTTACGACCTTAGAATTAATATTTACGATTTTTATCTTTTTGGAGTAATAAAACCACAAGCCAAACAATCGCAAATGCCTGAACCACGAACATGGCGCCGACAATCAGTTCGCCTCCAGGCCAGTACATCGTGTGGAAGAATAAGTCGACGCCCACCGCAAAAAAACTGGTCAGGAAGATTATTACAGGATAGCGGTATTTACCCCTAATGATAAGTAAAAGCACCAGCAAAGTAATCCAAAATGAGGCAATTATGAGCAACGGGTATGAAAAGGTTGTAAAAAAGAGTGCACCGGACCAGTGCATTATTTTAAAAATGGTCCCAAATATCTTCATCATCAAGCCAAAAGCACCGATGACAACAGGGTAGCGGAATTTTCCCATGGAGGTGATAAGATAATTTTGTTCAGGATGAAGGCTATTTATTAGATCGCAAAAGCAGTACAACTAACCAAACGATTGCAAAGGCTTGAACCATAAACATAGCGCCGACAATTAAATGGCCACCCGGCCAATGCATAACGCGGAATAGTAAACCTACCGATAACGCAAACAGGCTCGAAATAAACAGAACTACAGGATTACGATATTTCCCCATACGGGATACAAGTATAGGGAAATTTTTAAACTGCCTTTTGTCGCCAGGCGCGAACTATACTTATAACGCCTGAGACTAAAATAGGCGCCATTGCTCCTAACCCGAAGCTGGTCCATTTATCGGTGGCAGAATCATTAACGCTTTTCAAATCGATTATCAAAAAAACAACCAGTAAAACAGCGCTGACAACGGTTATCAATAATTTGATTTTCATAGGGCTAATATAGCTTTTAATAGTAAAATTCCGTATTTTTGCGACCTCTAAAATTTTAGGCAGAATACATTGATGTACAAGGAATATAAGCAGCTAAATTTATCGCAGATCGGCAAGGATGTGCTCGACTTTTGGAAGAAGAACAACATCTTCGAAAAGAGCATTACCACCCGTCCCGAAAATAACCCGTATACGTTCTACGAGGGGCCCCCATCAGCTAATGGTATGCCGGGCATTCACCACGTAATGGCGCGTGCTATCAAGGATATTTTTTGCCGCTACAAAACCCTCAAAGGCTACCAGGTAAAACGCAAAGGTGGCTGGGATACTCATGGTTTGCCTATCGAGCTGGGTGTCGAAAAAACTTTGGGCATCACCAAAGACGATATCGGTAAAAAGATATCGGTCGAGGATTATAACGAAGCCTGCCGCAAAGAGGTAATGAAATTTACCGATGTGTGGAATGACCTGACCGAAAAAATGGGTTACTGGGTCGACCTCAATGATCCGTACATCACCTACAAAAATGAATACATCGAATCCCTTTGGTGGATATTGAAGGAACTTTACAATAAAGGCTTTTTGTACAAAGGCTATACTGTACAGCCTTACTCACCTAAATCGGGTACCGGTCTTAGCTCACACGAGTTGAACCAACCAGGCACCTACAAAATGGTGAAGGATACAACGATAGTTGCAGAGTTCCATCTGAAAAATGATCAGCAGCATCCTTTCATCAAAACTTTGTTCGAGGATGCAACCGAAGATACAGTGATCCTTGCCTGGACGACCACCCCATGGACGCTGCCTTCAAACTGCGCCCTTGCCGTTGGCGAGAATATTGTTTACGTGAAGATTGCTACTTTCAATCCCTATACTTTCAAACCTGTAAGCGTTGTGCTTGCTAAGGAATTGGTTGGCAAATACTTTAAGGTGGAAGGCGAAAATGCCTCGTTTGAAGAATACAAAGAGGGCGATAAAGTAATTCCATGGAAGATCAAAGCCACTTTCAAAGGTTCTGACCTGCTTGGCCTGCGTTACCATCAGCTGATGCCTTACGTCACCAATGCAGACCTTGAGGAAAATGCTTTCCGCGTTATCCCCGCCGACTTCGTAACTACCGAAGATGGTACAGGTATCGTACACACTGCTTCGGTGTTCGGTGCAGATGACTTTAGGGCATGTAAGGAAAATGGCGTGCCATCGGTAATGGTGCTGGACGAAAATGGTAAAGAGGCGCCACTGGTAGATAAGCAAGGCCGCTTCGTAAAAGAGGTAACAGATTTTGCGGGCCTCTATGTTAAAGAAGAATACTACACTAAAGCAGAGCGCGAAGCACCTGGCTTTAAAGCCACGGATGTGATGATCGCCATTAAGCTTAAGGAAGATAACAAAGCATTCGACGTACGCAAATACGAGCACAGCTACCCGCACTCGTGGCGTACCGATGAGCCGATCCTTTATTATCCATTGGATAGCTGGTTCATCAAAACTACTGCGGTAAAAGATAAGCTGGTTGAGCTGAACAAAACCATCAACTGGAAGCCCGAATCGACGGGAACAGGCCGTTTTGGCAATTGGCTAGAGAACCTGGTGGATTGGAATCTTTCACGTTCACGTTACTGGGGTACCCCACTGCCCATCTGGCGCGAAGAAAATGGTACAGAAGAAAAATGTATCGGCTCTATCGCTGAAATTGAGCAGGAAATAGAAAAATCTATCGCTGCCGGCTTTATGCCAAAAGGTTTCAAGCTGAATGATATGCACAAGCCCTATGTGGATGACGTGATATTAGTTTCGGCAAAAGGCAATAAAATGTTTCGCGAGCCCGACCTGATCGACGTTTGGTTCGATAGCGGCGCTATGCCTTATGCGCAATGGCATTTTCCATTCGAGAATAAAGAGCAATTCAAAAACGCTTACCCGGCCGATTTCATCGCCGAAGGCGTCGATCAAACTCGTGGCTGGTTCTTTACCCTGCACGCAATAGCCGTGATGCTGAGCGAATGCAGCGACGAGATCAAAGCGATTAATAAAGAGGTAGGCAACAAAGGCATCGCGTTTAAGAACGTGGTCTCGAATGGTTTGGTGCTGGATAAGAACGGCAACAAAATGTCCAAACGACTGGGCAACGCGGTCGATCCTTTCTCCACAATTGAGCAATACGGCGCGGACACTGCCCGCTGGTATATGATCAGCAACGCCTCGCCATGGGATAATCTGAAGTTTGACATGGAAGGGCTGGATGA
>JAICXZ010000295.1 GCA_025934475.1 Mucilaginibacter sp.
GTTGTAAAGTTGAAATGTTTTAAAGCCGTGCACTTGCCTGCCGCACGTTGTAAAGTTGAACCAAGATAGCTATGGAAGGACACGGGTCACCAGTTAACTGATCACTGGTTAACTCATTCGCACATCTGCACATTCGCATATCCGCACATTAAAATCTATATTTGCCGCATGACTAAGGAACAGATCCAGGACTTGAGGGATAGAACAACTTCCCTGAGGAGGCATCTTTGACATCGATAATAAACTCGATGCGCTGCAAAAAGAACAGGAAATAACCGTAGGTCCCAGTTTCTGGGATCAGCCTAAGGAAGCCGAGAAGGTGCTGGCTTCTATAAAAACCAAAAAAGTTTGGACAGATGCATACCAGGAAGTTGTTTCGAAAGTGGACGACGCCGGGGTGATGTTTGATTTCTACCAGGGAGGGGACGCTAGCGAAACCGAGATGAAGGAACAGTTCGACACAGCCTTGACGGCCGTTGAAGAATTGGAGTTCAAAAATATGCTCTCGGCCGAAGAGGATCAGTTGAATGCTGTATTGCAGATCACTGCAGGCGCCGGCGGTACCGAAAGCTGCGATTGGGCCGGCATGCTCATGCGTATGTACATTATGTGGGGCGAAAAGAACGGCTATAAGGTTACCGAACAGGATTTCCAGGAAGGTGATGTAGCTGGTGTTAAAACGGTAACCCTCCAATTTGAAGGCGACTTTGCTTACGGCTACCTGAAAGGGGAGAACGGGGTGCACCGCCTGGTGCGTATATCGCCGTTTGATGCCAATGCCAAGCGTCACACTTCTTTTGCTTCGGTTTATGTTTACCCTTTGGTCGACGATACCATCGAAATAGAAGTAAACCCCGCAGATATCGAGTTCGAGACTTTCCGTTCGGGTGGTGCAGGTGGTCAGAATGTGAATAAGGTGGAGACCGCAGTGCGCTTGTACCACAAACCATCGGGTATCATTATCAAGAACCAGGAATCGCGCTCGCAATTACAGAACAAGGAAAACGCTATCCGTTTGCTTAAGTCGCAGTTGTATGAGATCGAAATGCGCAAACGCATGGAAACCACTAATGCGATCGAGGGCAACAAGAAAAAGATAGAATGGGGGTCGCAGATCAGGAACTATGTGCTTCATCCATATAAACTGGTGAAGGATCTGCGTACCGATTACGAAACCTCAAATGCACAGGCAGTGCTGGACGGTGATCTGAACGATTTCCTGAAAGCTTACCTGATGGAATTTGGCGGTTCGAAGTAATAGGCTATCTTTATCGGCATCGGCCACGGCTTAAATCCGAATCAATTATGAAAAACTTCAAATCGTTATTGTCTTTAATTATGCTTATCTCATTAACGGCGTGCGCGCAGGAGCATCCCATCAAGCTTTATCCAGATGGAGTGCCCAACTCAAAACCCGCGCCGGCCGATTATGCTGAGAAGATAAACGGCGATTGGATTACAGATGTTACTGATCCGGTTATTACCCCTTATTTGCCTGAAAAAGGCAAAGCCAATGGCACCGCTATCTTAATCTTCCCGGGTGGAAGCTACGCTGGATTAGCATCAAAGCATGAAGGTTCGGACGTAGCACTCGAGTTCAACAAAATTGGCGTCACCGCTTTTGTTGTAAAATATCGCCTGCCAAGCGACGCCATCATGGTGGACAAAACGATAGGCCCGCTTCAGGACGCGCAACGAGCCATCCAATTGGTGCGCGAAAGGGCTGCCGACTGGGGCATTAACCCGCATCACATCGGTATCATCGGCTTTTCCGCAGGCGGGCACCTGGCATCGACCCTGGATACACATTATCAAAAGGCACTGATCGACAATAAAAATAATACCAGCCTGCGTCCTGATTTTGCTATACTGGTATACCCGGTTATTAGCTTCGGACCTGTAGCACACGTTGGCTCGCGCGAGAACCTAATCGGTAAAAATCCTTCGCCGGCGTTGCTTGAACTTTACTCCAACGAAAAACAAATAACAACTGATACGCCGCCAACCTTCCTGGTTCATGCGACGGATGATGACGCAGTGCCGGTACAGAACTCCGTTTTATTTTACGAAGGACTGGTTAAAAATAAAGTAAAAGCCGAGATGCATATCTTCCAGGCGGGAGGTCACGGATTTGGTCTCGAAAACTCCAAAAGCAAAGAACATTGGTTCGATTGGGCCGCGAGCTGGCTTAGCCAAAACGGCTTTTGATCACAGATTTAAGCTGATTCATCGAATTGCACAGATTTAGGCGAAACTATGGTCTATGGACCATCGACCATGGACAATCGACCTTAGGCACAACTAATCTCTAACCTCCAGTCTCTAATCTCTATCCTTAACCATTCGTTAACTTTTGCTTTGTTTTGCGAATAGTTTTTTACTAATTTGCGGCTTTACTCAAGTTCTTCCCCGGAGCTTTTAGCCCTGTTTTCCCCATTTTTCAGCTTATGAAGCATGAAAATCGTGATTTTTTAGCCGATAGTGATCGCATTAAACAAATATATGCTGGTCCCAATATAGCCGACGAAAGTATTAGGGCACTGATTGCTTATGCACCGGCAGCGATGGCTGTTTTCAGGGGCAGGGAATGTATCATTGACTTTGTTAACGAAAAAGTGCTTCAGATATGGCAAAAGCCGCACGAGGAAGTGCTGAATAAGCCTCTTTTTGAAGTAATGCCAGAACTTGCCGGGCAGGGGCTGGAGGAGATATTTGAGCATATTTATGCTACAGGCGAGAAATTTACAGCAGACGAATTCCCGGTCAAATTTTTAAGGGATGGGAAACCTATTATTGACTATCGCAATTTCGTTTATGAGCCCTTGCGGGATAAGAATAATGAGATATATGCTATCGCTTCGATTGGTATAGATGTAACCGGCCAGGTGAAGGCACGACAGAAAGTTGAGGAGGCAGAGGAGCGCGCTCGCCTGGCTGTGGAAGCAACAGATATAGGTACGGTTGATATCAATTTGGTCGATAACACGGCAATCGCGTCGCCACGGTTTACCGAAATAGCAGGTGTGCCAAATGAAAAGGGCTACTTTACTTTTCTTACCCGGCTTCATCCGGAAGACAGACCGATAAGAGATGAAGCCTTTAGAAATGCCTTGTTGTATGGAAAGTTGTTTTACGAGGCGCGTATCATCACCGATGATGGCATACGCTGGATACGCGGCATGGGGCAAACTTACTATAATGAGGGCGGCTCACCTGTGAGAATGCTGGGTACCATAGCAGATATCACCGATCAAAGGGTATTGCAGCAGCAGAAGGATGAATTCATTAGTTTGGCCAGTCATGAACTAAAAACTCCGTTAACCAGCCTCAAGGCGTATATACAATTACTACAGCGGGCAAAAGATGGCCAAAGGATACCGCGCGAATTCGTTGACAACAGCATTAAACAAATTGGGCGGCTCGAAAAGCTGATAGCTGATCTGCTCGACGTTTCCAAAATATCCAGCGGGAAGCTTACTTATAATATGGAGACGATAGATTTCAGCATCCTGCTTCGCGAAACTATCAGAAGTCTCCAATTGACTGTGCCGACCCACTGGTTCGTTTTACAGGGCAATCCCAGCGTTATGCTAGCCGGAGATAGGTATCGCCTGGAGCAGGTATTGTCGAACTATTTGATGAATGCGGTGAAATATTCGCCTAACAGCAATAATGTCATCATCAATTCTGAGATACAAAGAAACGAGCTGGTTGTTTCGGTGCAGGATTTTGGTGTTGGCATCACTCCAGAACATTTGCCAAAACTTTTCGACCGCTTTTACCGAATCGAAAATACTTCAAAAACTTTTGAGGGGTTGGGCTTGGGACTCTATGTTTCGTCCGAAATCATCAAAAGGCATCATGGCAGGTTCTGGACCGAAAGCGAGCCTGGCAAAGGGTCTACGTTTTATTTTTCATTGCCGATAGCGTAGAGCATCGATTCCACTGATTTACGAAGGAGATTACACCGATTGTTCTTGCTATCAACCGTCGAGCAAGCTGATCGCTAGCTAACGATCTCCAAGAGTTGATTCAATTCCGCTACTTTCTCTGCCGACCCTAAATTCTCATAAGCGCTAATCAAATTCCGCAATATGCGCCGTATGATATCCGCATTGCCACAAGGCTCATAAAATTGCTTTTCTGCGCGTAGATTGAGTTTTTTCAAAAACATGTCCACATCACGACGGCCGAAGATGATGCCACGGTTGAAGGCATTAATATAAAACAAAATGCCACCTTCAAATTCGGTTTCGCGGCTTTCGTCAACATACGCCAGGATAAAGTGCTGAGGCAGGTTTACGCCGTAAACGGGTATATCGAGTTTTTGGGCGATGATAGAATAAATGATAGCCAGGGAGATTTGGTTACCCTTTTTTGTTTCCAGCACCTGGCTCAGGTAGCTGTTTTGCGGATCCTGGTGATTGGTAGTATTGCCTGTGAACCCATGAATATTGTAAAAAACGTGATTGATCATCTTAATCTGTTCTGCCGGACTGGCATCATAGATCATCTGCAACCATACATCGCGTTTGATGTCCTCAATCTGGTTGATCACTTTTTGTTCATCCAGGTCGGGATACTGGTATTTGTTGATAGTGAGAACGCCTTGCAGCAGGTCGAACGAGCCCCCCTGGTACCACAATTTTAGTTCTTCCTTTACAATGTTGAATTGTATCTCGTGCACCAAATTTGCGATACGCTCCTGCAATATAGGATCAAATGCTTTTTCAAATGCCGATTCGAGGAATTCGATAGCTTCTTCGCCGTACGAGAATATCTTGTCGTGGATATGATCGAATATTTCCTTGTCGGGGTCGTCGAGAAGTTTTATAAGAGAATAGATCTCGCTAGGGTCAATCATCTAAATACTAAAATACTAAACCTTTGTATAATTTTACGGCCATGTTAAATATAAGGTTCGCGAAGGATTATTTGCTGCATCGCCTCCGCGCAAAAACCAGGCATGGCACTCATTCGCCGTTTGTTTACCGGCTTGTTGATCAGGTAATTTACGATTTTGATAACAAAAAAGTATACGATTTGGTTGAGAGTCAGCGCCGCGAGCTGCTTTCTGACAGCCGCGTGATAAATGTGACCGATCTTGGCGCGGGTTCACATGTGAACAATACTAACCGGAAGCGGGTAAGCGAGATAGCAAAAAATGCACTCAAACCACCCAAACTCGCGCAATTGCTTTATCGACTGGTA
>JAICXZ010000564.1 GCA_025934475.1 Mucilaginibacter sp.
ATTCCCCAGGCTGCGTAGGTTTCCGCATCCTGGTCCTCGTGCTGATAGCTACCCAAATACCCGCCGCAAGTTTTTGGACCGGGAGATGAGTAGATACCCATTCGTAAGCCAAGGCTATGAACATAACCCGTAAGCCCCTTCATATCCGGGAACTTTTCGTTCGTTACGATCTTGCCATCGGCTGCACGTTGCGGAGCCTCCCAACCGTCGTCGATATTGATATAGGTCCAGCCGTGGGAGCTCAGCTTGTCGGCCATCTGGTTGGCAGCAACTCTAACACGTTTATCGTTAACACTCAGGCCAAAAGCATTCCAGCTGTTCCAGCCCAAGGCAGGCGTTAGGCCGATGAGATCGTCAATTTTTATCGTGAATTTCTTATGATCGACACCCAGCTTATTGCTCGCAGTAAAAGTTACTTTATAATCGCCTTTGCTATCTACGACGCCAGTGATGATGCCGGCTTTAGTATCAAGCTTCAAACCAGCCGGTAATCCCTGGACCTTATAGGTGATTGGCTTCTGTCCTGTTGCTGGTATTTTATACAAAAACGGGTTGCCCGGGCGCTCACCAAAAACATCAGGACCAACGATCCGAACTTTAGCCGCCGTAGCAGGTGTCAGGATATATGGAGTGCCTTCAGTTTTCTTTACCATATTGCCCGACCTGCTTTCTGTAAAAGCATAGGTAATATGATAAGATCGCTGCTGCATCGGACCAGTTGCAATGGTATAAGCGAAAGGCTTACCATAGGAAAAAGCAGCCTGAGTTTCTTTTTGCACTACGACTTTACCTGTTTCAGGATCTGTTACTTTACAAACCAACTTGCCATGAAAGTCATATTTGCCCGTGGCAACCAATTTAACGGTTTTGGTTAGCGAGCCGGTTGTGCCGAAATTAAAGTCGCCATCGGTATTGAAAGCGATATTATCGGTCACATCAACCATGTGTATTCTGAAAAGCTCGCCATACATGCCGCCTGCACCACCGGTATCAAAAAGGCGTACCGCCAATACATTTTCAGCATCCCAATGAATAGCAGGATTGTTTGCCGAAATAGAAAATGAGCCCGGTCCGTAAATTCCGTTCTTAATGTCGCCTGTTTTCCAGTTTTTATAGATCAATTGGCCATTCAGGTAAACCTCGCTGCCATCATCCAGGTAACCCAGGTCAAAATGGAGGCTATCTTTTAAAAATGCCTTTTCTTTGAGCGATGCAGGGATGCGCACATGCAGGCGATACCAACCAAAGCCATCCACACCACTATGGCCCTGCTCTTCCCAGGGCTCGCTTACATTGGCTTCCTGCCAGTCGCTGTCGTTATAACCAGGCGACGACCATTCTGTAGCGTCTCCGATCTTTAGCTTCCAGCCTTTTTTGATAGAAATATCCTGTGCGGAGGCACCCATCACCCCCAGGGACATTATTAACAGTAGAACTTTTCTCATTTTATAGTTTGGTTTATTTGGTCAGAAGATTGAGATCCGTCACCCGTTCCGGGAACCACACTGTCATTTCACCCTTGCCCCGGTTGGCCCATGAATAATACGGGATGGCCGTTAATGTTGCATTTTGTGTATTTACGCTTTGGCCGGATGAGTCTATGTCTACGCTCTTCACATCTGCCTTCAGTATCATAACACCGTTGAGCAGATTCGCCTCGTATGCTGATTTAAATACTGCATCTTTCGGCACTATAATATTACATGCCAATCCGTTATTATCCTTCCATTCAGCACAATACATGATAGGACCACGTTGCAGGGCCACTTTGCCGATGTCGCCTTCTACTTTATTATTAGCCATTACGCGACGTATTTCCATCGGCAGGTTCACTTCAATTTTATCCCCCTTTTTCCATTTACGGCCGATAACAGCATAACCATGTTCCATCTTATAATCAACCGGCTGGCCATTCACTTTGATCTCCGCTTTTTGTGCCG
This sequence comes from Mucilaginibacter sp., assembly GCA_025934475.1. GTDB lineage: Bacteria > Bacteroidota > Bacteroidia > Sphingobacteriales > Sphingobacteriaceae > Mucilaginibacter. Next base: position 1,941 of record JAICXZ010000564.1, read on the forward strand.
ACTGGTGTTCATAGCCATACAAATCAGATGGCATAGCCTCGTTCTGTGCCCATCCAGGGATACGAATGCGCATATCCAGATTCATAGCCGATTGCGGATCAACCGTAAACAGCAGGCCGCCATCCCATGGATAATTATTCTGCTGAACAATAATCAGTTTCTTACCGTTTACCATCAAACTACCTGTACCGCTAATGAAGAGATTGACATAAACCGAATTCCCGTTCTGCGCATACATATAACCAGGAATCGATGGGATCAGGCGCGCAACGTTAGTAGGGCAACAAGAACAAGTAAACCAGCCTGAACGCTCTGGCTCGGTATCCTCGCCTTTAAAACTTTTGCTAATCTGCATTGCGTTGGTATAGAAGAACGATTTGCCGTCGAGTCCTACCCCTGAGATCAAGCCATTATAAAGCGTCTTTTCCAGCACATCGATATACTTCGAATCACCGTGAAGCAGGAACATGCGTTGGTTCCAGAAAACACTACCAATGGCAGCGCATGTTTCATTATAAGCAGTGGCATTGGGTAGTTCATAATTTTCGCCGAAACGCTCCCCGTCTCCTACCGCACCGATGCTGCCCTGCACGTACATCTTTTTGCCCACCATGTTTTCCCATATCTTATCGATGGCTTTTAAATAAGCGGTGTCACCGGTGAGTGCGGCTACATCGGCCATACCCGAGTAGAGATACATAGCGCGTACGGCGTGACCCTCGGCTTCATCCTGCTGTATCACAGGCACATCGTCCTGAAAATATTTGCCGTTCTCGAATTCGTTTTTACTCTTTTTGTCGTATTCCTTGTGTCCCCGCTGGTCAATGAAGAATTTAGCGAGCATCAGATAATCCTTTTTACCAGTAATGCGATACAATCTCACCAGCCCCATTTCCACAATCTCGTGACCAGGAGCCACATGTTTTTTATCGGGACCAAAGGTGCGGACCAGCAGATCGGCATTTTTAAGGGCGATGTCTAACAAATTGCGTTTGCCGGTTGCCATGTAATGAGCGGCGGCGGCCTCATATAAATGGCCGGCGTTGTACAGCTCATGGCTCATCTTTTGCTCATTTACCCAGCGCTCAGGGCCTGCCCAGGGGCCAGGGTGCAGCGGATCGATACTACGGGCAGTATACAGATAACCATCCGGCTCCTGCGCTTTGCCAACTATGGTGATCAGCGAATCAAGATATTTTTGAAGTTTCGGATCCGGATGCTCGGCCAATGAGTAAGATGCCCCTTCTATCGTTTTATAAATATCCGTATCATCAAATGGATAAACCGTGCAAAACTTACCCTTATGTTCAGCCGCCATTACGAAGTTTTTGATTCGGCCCGTACTATCACAGCGCTTAAATGATGCAGGGATTGTTACGGTGCGGTTAGTCTCTATGCGTGACGTCCAAAATTGGTCGCTCAGCTTAACACTGGTAAAGGGTACCGGTTGTATGGGGTAGTCTTGTTTTTGCGCATAAGCCGAAAAACTCAAACCACTCAGCAATAACAGGGATA
>JAICXZ010000001.1 GCA_025934475.1 Mucilaginibacter sp.
CACTTAAATAACAAAGGCTACCCAGATCTGGGTAGCCTTTGTTATTTAAGTGGAGCCGGAGGGATTTGTATTACCCTTGTACTGCGCTGATATTCAATATTTTATAATGGCTCAATTTCTTACTCACCGAAACACTCACCACTTTTTTTGTACAGCTTAATTGCAAATCTTGTTAAGATAAAGATAAGCTTTTTATACAACTATCGCAAGTAATTACATCTATTGAACTGATGGGTTATAGGACTTTATGAAGTGATTCTCATAGTGATGTATATTTAAGTTTCATAAGACAAACCTACTAATGAATTAACAGGTATAAAGTATTGATCATCAGCTGAATTATTTTCAGCATATTCAAGAATAATTTTTCACTCAAATTGACCATCGTAGAGTATGTGGTATGCCGACTTATCGGTACCAAGTAGGATAACGGAAAGTTAATCAGGTATCGGGACCATAGTCCGATAACCAAAGGATTGCTTGCTCAGATCGAAACGGAAAATAATCGATTGATTAGTGGCAGCGGAGACATAAAGCATGGGAGAAAGTTGCTTATTCCCGAAGGAAAATTAACAGGTTTAGTAATCCGGGATACTACGTTGGTAGATTTCTTTATAAAATTTTACATACGTTTCGAGGCTGAATATTACCTATTTGGAGCAGAGAGGAGAACAGGGAAATTATTAGTTTGATATATCATGAACTCTGTTTTTGACGGGGATTGGTATAAGTTTACGCATTATTGAGAATGTATTTGTGGTTTTGCGGCAATCTATATTTGGTAATACAACCCTTCTAAACCTCTACTGTTTTGGCGATTAGCTTCTGCGTTAAAACAAAAAAATCGTTTTTGTTATTACCCTTAAAACTAAATGCCTCATTGGTTAAAAACTACTTTAAAGATCACCGTTGGCTTGGTACTACTTTTAGTGCTACTTATCGCGGGGGCGTCTTTGTACATTACCTTTCGCAAGGATAGATTTTTAAAGCTAGTCAATGCTGAATTGTATAAAAGTGTGGATGGCACTATCCAGATCGGCGATATGCACCCGCAATTTTTTAAAGGGTTTCCTAATATTTCGCTCGGACTGGAAAATGTATTAATTCGCGACAAGCGTTTCGCCCAACATCACCATACCTTACTGGCTGCAAAAAACTTTGACGTATCCGTTAATACCGCTAAATTATTCACCGGTACGATTGACGTTAACCATGTCGATATTAGTAACGCAACTATTGACTTATATACCGATAGTAGCGGCTACAGCAATATTTCTGTTTTTAAAACCGGGCCTGGTAAGAAGGATAAATCAGCCAGCGGCGGTTCGGCCACTCAACTTAAAAACTTCAGTCTGACTAATGTGAATTTCAAGGTGGATGACCAAAAAGCGAAGAAGCTCTTTGAGTTCGTGGTCAATGATATCCATGGAAAAATGGGCTATCCTGATTCCGGCTGGCATGCAGCCCTTCATTTGGATGTAACCGCCAAAAGCATGGCTTTTAACACTAAAAATGGCAGTTTCGTCAAAGGTAAAGACCTTGAAGGCGATCTGAATGCTGGCTATAATGCGCGAAATAAGCAAATCAGCGTACAGGCAGACAAATTGAATATCGGCGACGACCCTTTCCGGCTAAAGGCCACCTTTGCTGCCGGCAAATTCAATTTTTTTGTGAGTTGCGACCAATTGCTTTGGCGAAATGCTTCGTCTTTGCTAGCCAATAATATTACCTTAAAATTAAATCGGTTCAATATGTCTAAACCCATCGCCGTAACTGCTATTATATCTGGCAGTTTTAGCGGCGGTGACCCCAATTTGTATGTGACCGCTAAAGTAATAGACAACACGATCACTATTCCCGGCAGTACACTGGACAATTGTAGCTTCGATGGCATTTTTACCAATGAGTATGTAAAAGGCAAAGGCTTTACCGATGAAAACTCGGTCATTAAACTGATCGGCATGGGTGGCAGCTATCATCATTTACCTTTTCGTATCGATACCGGCAGCATCATTAACCTCACCCAACCAATTGCTACCGGCAATTTCAAATCCAGCTTCCCCATGGTTAGCCTGAATTACCTGCTTGGCGACAAGATCGCCAAATTCAGTGCGGGCCGGGCCAGCTTGAACCTGAAGTATAAAGCAGATATTGTGGATTACCGGATCAATAAACCAATAGTGACAGGTCGTATCGATGTCCGGAATGCGGATATCCATTATCTTTCTGCGAACTTATTATTAAAAAACACTTCCCTGTCGCTGATATTTGTTAAAGATGATCTCATCCTAAGTAATATTCGCCTGCAAACCGGCCGAAGCGTAGTTTTAATGAACGGCCGCGTCAATAATTTTTTAAACCTGTATTATAATGCCCCGGAGAAGATCTTGCTGAACTGGCATATTCGCAGCCCGCAAATGTATTTGGGAGAATTTATTGGTTTGCTTAGCAGCGGCAGCAGTCGGCCTACACCAGTAAAAAGCGCTAATAGCGGCGACGTGATCGACCAGTTAAGCAACGTGCTACAAAAAGGGCAGGCGGCTATGCAATTAAATGTCGCGAATTTGCATTATCATAATTTTTTGGCGACCGATGTACACGCCGATTTGCTCACCTCGCCGAATGGAGTGGCGATCAAAAATGTAGGGCTGAAAACTTCTGGGGGGGCTTTGCGACTGAATGGCAGTATCAAAAAGAATGGCGAGTTAAATCAGCTGGCTATAAACACGACAGTTAGTAATGTAAATATTCACGACTTTTTTTTTTCCTTTGATAATTTTGGCATGACCGATTTTACCTATCAGAATTTGACGGGCATACTTTCTGGTAAGACGACTATCACCGCAGCTATAGATCGCAATGCGAACCTGGTACCGCGTACCGTTAGGGGGAACCTGGCTATCCATTTAAAAGATGCTGCTCTCATCGACTTTAAACCTTTGCAGGGTATCGGTAAATACGCCTTTCCCTTCCGGGACCTGAAGCATATCCGTATCCCGGTCCTCGACGCCAGTTTTAAAGTAAATGGCGATCAGATCGAGATCAGCCCGATGCAGATCAGTTCGAGTGTGCTGAACCTGGATATCGCCGGAACTTACGGACTAAGCAAAGGAACGAATATTGCTATTGATGTGCCGCTACGCAACCCCAAGGGAGATAGCACTATCACCGATCACGAGCAACTACAAAAAAAACGTTTTAAAGGTATCGTGCTGCATTTGCTGGCCAAAACAGATGAAACCGGAAAAGTCAAGATCGGGTTAAATAAGGACCGGAAAAAAAACGAGACGGATAACAAAACAGACGATAAAAAAAAGAACAATTGATATGGACCTGAAAACTTTTACCGGCCTGCCTTTTTACATCAAATTAGCCTGCGTGCTTTTTAGTCTTTTCGCTATCGGCTATCTCGTCATCCTTGGCAAAGAAATTTTGTCCCCACTAATTTTCTCCTGTTTATTTTCTATCCTGCTATTACCCGTGGCAAAATTCTTTGAATTTAAACTTCGGTTACCCCGTAGTGTTGCTTCGATGCTTTCGGTGCTGTTGCTGCTTACTTTCATTAGCGGATTAATTTACGTGATCGCCTCTCAAATAGCTGAACTATTGAAAGACTGGCCGGAATTCCAGGCGCAGATCACCCACTCCCTGTGGGAGTTCAGGGGATGGGTCCAGGAACATTTGCATATCAGCCGCGGTAAACAGCTGCAGGTGGTCAATACCGCGACCAACAAAGTCCTGTCGCCCGACACCGCTGCTGTTGGAGCTACGGTGTTGTCCCTGTCTGCTATCCTGCTATTTCTGGTGTTTACTTTTATTTATTCTTTTTTCTTTTTATTATATCGCCGCCTCATTATGTCATTTCTGGAGTCGGTATTCCTGGAAGAAAATAAAGCCACCGTCCATGAGATCATTGACCAGGTGCAATATATCATCCGTAAATACATTATTGGTTTACTGATCGAAATGGCTATCGTGGCAACCGTCGTCAGTGGTGCATTTTCTGTTTTGGGACTGAGATATGCGATATTATTGGGCCTGATCACCGGATTGTTCAACGTAATTCCCTACATCGGGATTTTAACGGCCCTGGCGATCAGCGCCGTTGTTACGCTGGGCAGCTCGCCGGATAGCACAAAAGTTATTTGGGTTATCGGCATCATGGCAGTTACTCATTTGGTGGACAGTAATGTTTTGTTACCGCTGGTGGTGGGCTCCAAGGTACGTATCAATGCGCTAATAACGGTGTTAGGTGTCGTGATTGGCGAGATGATCTGGGGTATTCCGGGCATGTTTCTGTCCATTCCAGTTACCGCCGTTTTAAAAATCATATTTGACCGGGTAGAGAGCCTGAAACCTTGGGGCATTATCATGGGTGATGAAGAAAAGAAGCAAAATAAGTTGGCCACCCGATTGATGATCAAGAAAAAGAAGATTATTATCAAAGCCGGTTAATTTTGATTCTGATTAATCATGTTTTTTGAAGTAGTAACAGCAGTGTGAGAGGGAGATGGCTAAAACATCTGAAACAAAATCATCTTCAGGGCTTTGGTATATGAGCAATCGTCCCTTCACTAGTTTCTTTTAGTTACGGAGTAAAAGGAATATACTAGTATGATCCTATGGAAACCATTGAAACTCTGAAAAAAGAAATCTTATCTTTAAAAAAGAAAATCTAAATTTAAAACGTTCGCAAAGTTTAGATATATCAAAAATGCGGAACAGGAAAAATACTAAGTATCACAAATTCGCTTCCGAACTGTATTTGAATCTTCGCCGCTGGGCAATAAAATTATCGCTCCCGACTTAAGAATTTGGAAGTCAATCCCGTCCAGTTAGATCTTTTAGGTTATGACCATAAGTAGAACTTTATCGGAACAAGGGTACTGATTATTCACTTACGCGCTACTAAAAACAATATTATAAGGCGCTAAAAGACTACAACAAAGCATTTGCAGTCTTTTTATTGGTATCAAAACACCATAATATAAGATCAGCGGGATATCGGCAGGCAAATATATCAATCACCTGAAAAATTGTCAACCATTGCCTTGCTAATGGATAACTAAAGCAAAATTCTTTTATCAATTACAAGTCAAGTACAAAGCCAAAGGGGCACTAAGCTGCATATCTTATCAGATCACATAACCATTTCCCGATTGATAGTGCGAACCTAGAATGCCCCTATTACATATAATATTTAGGTTGGTCATCTTATTAGGTTAGATTTCTTTGACACTTATTTATGAAGTATAAGCTAATATTGTTTTAGATAATATATCCTATTTTTTCACCTTCCAGTAGTTACGAAGAGTAATTCAACTTAGGAACACGCCATCGTGTACTGCCATCGGATTTAGGTGTCAGCCAGCAGATCAAAAAATTCATCATCTTCATTTTTACCGCCGAAGCCTTTTCCTATATGCTCGTGCGTGTCTAAAAACTCTATTTTTCTAATCCACTTTACCATTTTATAACCTAACTGGTTTTCTATCCGCACACGGAGCGGAGCTCCATATTTTTCCGGTAGCGCCTGATAATTCATTTCCCAGGCCAAGATCGACTCCGGTTTCAGGCAATTATCTAAAGTGTGGGTGTCGTAATACGTACCGCCGTAAAGCCCCTCGCCAAATGAGTAAAATACTACAGTAGTAACTGATTTATGCGGCTTAACGAGTTCTATGAGCGACCTGATAGACAAGCCGCCCCACTCAGCGATACCCGACCACCCTTGTATGCAATGATGCATGGTAATATTTTGTTCCAAACCTAATTCTTTAAGTTCGTCGAGTGATAACTCAACAGGCTTTTCAACCCGACCACCAACAGAAAGCTTGAAATCTAAGAATTTATTCGCTGCTAATTTTCGCCACTCTTCAGATACCGGCATTTTGCCGTTTACCCAAAAATAAGGTGATATGTCCTTTTCCTTATAGTAGAGCTTAGGTTTGAATTTATTAATGGTGTTTAGCCACAATGTACCGTTGATAGCAGCTTCTGTATACTGTAAAGATCGCGGGCGTTGCCAGGAGATCCAATGTGCCAGAAACCCAAAGGCGATGGTAAATAAAATAATACCTAAGCCGATATATAAACCGGTATGGCTAACCGGGTTATCTGTATTTACCGTAATATGGTTCATGTTCCGGGTTAGCCCTGTTGCAACCACCATCGCCACATGAATGACAATGAATGCCAGGTAAGCCAGCATAACTAAAAAGTGGACCGAACGTGCACCTTGCCGGTTACCAAACAGTTTAGGCAGCCAATGAAAACGGTTTTCAATAGCGGGTGACATGGACATGCCGCTTATCATGGCAATAGGTGCCAAAAGGAAAACAACCGCGAAATAGGAAATTTGCTGTAAGGCGTTAAAATGATAAAAGCCGTTAGGTTCAACCGGCATGTGGAACGTGGCATAATGTACAAATACATTCCAGGAGTCAGGTAGGATTTGCCATGACACCGGAACCAGGCGTTTCCATTGGTTTGTGAAAAATAACAGGAGTATAAAAACTACCCCATTAAGCAGGAAAAACGGAACAGTTATAAAATGCCATGCACGGGCGATGCCTACAGAATGACGATACCCCGGCAATCCAACAATGGGATTTAAATAACGGCCATCTTCTTTTGCCGTATAAACACGGTCATCAGGAACCTTTACAGGTGTAAATCTAAGCCACTCCGAGTTCGGCGAACATCCCCGGTTCCAGTACAGGCGAGGGTGATCTGCTAAGATGGAAAGCCCGCTTCTGATAATCATTATTAGAAAAAAGAAGTTCACCCAGTGGCTTAAGCTTAACCACAAAGGAAATCCTTTTGGATCTGAAGGAGATAAAGTGGGAAGGTTTGCAGAAGGGTCCATCGGCAAGCCTAAAGCAATAAACTGGCACCACGCAGCGCCAACAGTTAATAATAATAAAATTACAACAATAACAAGCGCAAGGGGCTTAATGCCCATAAACCATCTTCTGTCATCGGGGAAACGTATTTCCCGTTCTGCTTCGTTAAAATTGGTAAACATTATTGTGAAGAATTGACCAAATGGCTTAATTGCCCGATTGATAGCTTTAAGTTAAGCTATACTCGGTTAAATAACCCATGCATCTTTTAATTGTTTCAGCAGGTTAACTTCAGGCGTTAGGTAATGTAAACCAGAAATCAGAGCCTTTGCCTGGTTCACTATCGACACCGATGTCATCCGCATGTCTTGATGATCTCAGAAAATATGTATAACCATTTCTGTTGCCTCCTGTCCAAACTTAACTGCATTTATGGACAAGGTTCACCAGCACCTGCTCTATAGTGTGTCTGTCGCCAGTTACCGTTAATGCCAGATCGCCTGTATAATGTAAATAGATGCATTCGATATAGTTTGATGGTTGAGGCTGCTGTCTATTAATCTTTACTGGCAACTCGCCTTGATGAGCTCCAATTGTTCCAGATCCAGCTTTGTTGTTTGTAAAAATTTTCCACCAGATTGGTCAGCTTTCCAATTCGTTCTCTTCCTTTTAAAGCGGCAATTCCTTCCGTAGCGACTCTAAAGTCTTCATAGGATTGACGGATATTTATTTATACAATCCTGCCGAAGTGGAAGATATGCTTATCCATGTAAGTCCGGAATCTACATTTTTTCAGTTTCATCGTCTTTTCTGTTTTTAATTAAAAAATTAAAAACTATCGCTCTGTACGGGCAAGGTGAACCAGAAAGTAGAACCCTTTCCCAGCTCACTGTCTACACCAATTTCACCTCCATGGGCTTTAATGATTTGTGCTGATATATATAACCCAAGGCCCAGCCCGGGAGTTTGAGTGTTGCCTTTGTTAATCTGGTAATACCGGTCAAACAGATGTGGGATGTCTTCGGGGGGAATGCCCGCACCTTTATCGCTAACTGATATCTTAATATGGTCTTTTAACTGTTCCACACGAATTGCTATCTCTTCTGATGCGGGGGCATACTTAAGCGCATTGTTGACAAAGTTGACAATGACCTGGTCGATCTTATGCCTGTCTGCATATACTTCGATGGCAAGATCGCCACTGTGTGTCACGTAATGTCTTCGGTCTAACTGCACATGATTACAACATCCGTCTATTACGTCAGATAACGGGAAGCAGCGTTTATTGATTGATAGCTTCCCCTGTTCATATTTTGCGGTGTTTAAATAATCCTCAACTAAATGGGTAAGCTTTAAGGTATAAAGCTGTGCGTCGGCGGCCAGTTTGGCTATCTTTTCCGGAATGGCAGATTCGTTTTTGATCATCCGATTCATCAGTTGCAAAGATGCTTTTAAGCTGGTAATCGGTGTTTTTAGTTCATGTGTTGCTATCCCTATAAATTCGTCCTTTTGTAGGCGAAGATCATGCTTTTCTGTAATGTCCTCAATAATAGTGTACCCTAAAGTTTCGCCCTGATCAGGAAATAGTATAGAGGTTACCTGGCACCAAATCAGAGAGCCATCTTTCCTTATCAGCACAGTTTCCAAACTAAAGGATGGGGTTGCTTCTTTCCAAAGTTGTTTCTGAAGCATTTGCCAATGCTTATGATTTTCTTTTGGGGAATAGTCCAGAATCTGGGTTCCAATAATTTCCTCCTTACTGCTATAACCCAAAAGCGCTACCATGGCCGGATTAACCTGCACAATTTTGAGATCCGCGGTAATAACTTTGTTGCCAAGCCTTGAATATTCAAATATGGTACTAAACCTGGTTTGACTATTCTGGAATTCGGTTTTGTCTACCTGTGAATTATTAGATTGTAATTGCTGATTTTCATTTTTCAACCGCTCATTTTCATTTTTGAGTGCAATTATGGTTTCCTCGTGGTTTTCCTGATGCGTTTTTTGCGGTGCCATAATTAAAATATCATGTAAATATAATCTTTATGTATAAAAAACTTTAAATATGAATACAGTAATTCGGTCCTTATACTTTTGGGCCACTTATCGGGTAATCAATTCGTTCATAATATAATCTACTCCAATATAGGTCTTTATAAAGGGGCGTTTTAATAACTAGCGAATATGGCTTTTGCGAGGTTGAAATGTCATAAGCGAGACGAAGATTATCGATTGCTTTAAAGTAACACCCTCTTACAACAAATAAGTAAGTTATGCGTTTATATATTATAGTCTTCCAAAAGAGACTCTACAAAGTACCTGCTGTTTTTGGCTTAATATCCCATAAACGTTTACTGATTGAATACAAACGCAGCTTAATTTATGCGTAAGTCTCACCAGACAAATCCAGGCCGACAGTGAACCACCCTCTCTGTTTAATTTCCTGTCAACAGTTATGGAAAAGCCATGCCTGTTATTAAATCATTTATACCAAATTTCCATGTTAATTATTCTTTCATTTTTTATTGCACACTGGTTCCTGTCACTTTTTTTTCAGACGTTTTTTCAGCACCGCTACGCCTCACACCGTATGTTTACCACAAGCAAGATCTGGGAACGCATATTTTATGTTTTGGCTTACCTTTTTGAAGGTGCATCTTTTTTAAATCCAAGAGCCTATGCACTAATGCACCGTGCGCACCATGCATTCAGCGACACGGAAAAAGATCCTCATTCGCCTCATTTCTTTGTAGATGTCTACCAGATGATGAAAGCGACTATTGTTACTTTCGGCGACTATGTCAAACGTATTAAAGACCCCGAGGCGCAGTTTCCAGGGCATTACCCTGAATGGCCGCTGATCGACCGCATGGGTTCATCTATCCTTTCCAGGATATTGTTTGGCGCAGCCTATACTACTTTCTATATCTTTTTCGCGCCATACTGGTGGCTATTCTTATTGCTGCCGATCCACTTTATGATGGGTCCCATTCATGGCGCTATTGTAAACTGGTGCGGCCATAAATACGGTTATGCTAATTTTGACAACAAGGATAAATCTAAAAATACTACCCCGTTTGATTTTTTAATGCTCGGCGAATTGTTCCAGAACAACCACCATAAGCATCCCAACAGCGCCAATTTTGGCAAGCGCTGGTTCGAGCTTGATCCGGTTTATCCGGTGATGAAACTGATGCATTGGATGCGTATCATCACTTTAAGAAAAGCTTATTAATAAACTAACATTAAAATAGAACACTTATGAGTAAAGACAAAGGCGGCAAGAATATCAAAAAAGCGCCGGCTACCGAAGGAAAAAAGACCACCTCAGATTACCAGGCTGGCAAAAAAACAGTATCGAAGGACGATTTAAACACAAAAAAAACCAAATAAGATGAATGATCAAACAGTGGAGTTCCAGGCTAAAGTATATGTTTATGATTTGAATAACTGCGCGCGGGAATTTGGCTTTAAGGCCGATGAAACCTGGGAAGTCGACATGGCTTCCAGCCGCGATAAAGCCGACATTGAAAAAAAATATTTCCCCACGTTATCTGCCAAAGTATTGCCAGAGATGCTTGCCGAGATGATGAGCTCCGTCAAATTTAAATTAAGCCAGCGGCTGGCGGGTATTGAAAAAAACACAGACGCAACCCATATCCGGCAGCAAGAGCTGCAATACCTGATTGCTTACAGCCCTAACCGGTTGCGCCGTTAATATGATATTTATAAAATTTTAAACAAATGCCATTTCTAGATCATGTCTTACAAACCCCCTCCTGCGGATGGAAGGATGATAACGGGCGTTTGGTAAAGCCTAACGGGAAACAAAAGCAGTTCTACAAGGATTATCATCTTCCTTACCGCCAGAACAGGCGCTTAAAGATCAATCAACAGGAAATATGAAGTTTAAACAAATAGGGTACGTAATAAGTATGTACTTTTTACTGCCTGCTGCGCTGTATGCGCAGGATGCCTCCAATATGATCCCGAAGCAAAGCGCCGTCAAGGATACATCGCGGCAAACCGATCTGATAGATATTGCCAAGGAACTCTTTAAAATCAACCCACAGAAACCGCGGGTACAGCAGGAAAAGAAGATCTATTTCTCCATATTGCCCATTCCGGGTGCAGTGCCCGGGGGAGCAGGTCGCGCGCTGATTACCAGTACAACCGCCGGTACCTATCTCGGGCCGAAAAGCACAACCAATCTTTCCAGCGCTACTTTTGCGCCTTACTGGAATCTGCACGGCCGATACGGCTTGCCACTTCGCACCAGTATCTGGCTAAAGGATAATAACTGGAACATACAGGGAGATATCCGGTTCCTGGTTTACCCACAATACACCTGGGGTTTAGGAAGCAGCCGTGCTTATAACGACAAAACGTTGATTGATAACAATTATATTCGTTTTTACCAAAGCGCGCTCAAACGCATTAAGCCTTATTTTTTTGCCGGTTTAGGCTATAACCTGGATTATCACAGTAATATTAAAAGCGACGATGCCGCTATTGACCTGCGACAGTTTACCAGCTATCCTTATGGCACGAATAGCAGTTCGGTTTCTTCCGGCGTAAGTGTTAACCTTCTATATGATACCCGAAATAATTCCATCAATCCTTTACCGGGTAGTTATGCAAACGTAGTCTACCGGGTAAACCCGACGTTTATGGGCAGCGGTGATTATTGGAACTCTTTATATGTTGATGTAAGAAAATACGTCCCTTTAAACCCGAGTAATAAAAACCAACAGAATACACTGGCTTTTTGGTGTTATTATTGGACCGTATTGGGGAGTAACGCACCTTATCTTGATTTACCGAGTATTGGGTGGGACCCGTATAACCGCTCGGGCGAAGGGATTGATCAGAATCGTTACCGCGGGAAATCGCTATTCTACCTCGAAAGCGAATACAGACGCGATATTACCACCAACGGGCTTTTGGGCTTTGTGGTGTTTGCCAATGTGAATACTGTCAGTGGTTCAGGCACCTTGTTTAAATCCTGGCATCCGGCTGCTGGCCCCGGTTTAAGAATTAAATTCAACAAAGGCTCTAATACCAATATTGGAATAGACTACGCCGCAAGTAAAGGCTATAATGCTGTAATACTGAACATTGGCGAATCTTTTTAACTGGCATTTAAATGGTGATTGAATTTTATCACATTGTATAAATTAAAGCAGTTTTTCTTTTGAAACCTCTATAGAGCTCTCACTGAGGAAGATTGTTATAAGTCCACTATCAGTGCATTCAGCCCTCCGGCTGAAGCGCATACAACGATTAGTTGGCAGGTTTAGGATTGAAAGTTTCGAATCGTGGTCTTCATAATTTATAAGAACATCAAAAATCACTAAAGTTCCATTAGGGAAACAGTCCGCTTATTTACAGAATTTATAGTATTACAAACAATAATAAAATGCTCATTTCAAAAATATATTGTAAGTTTGATTTAATTCGATTGTCTGCCATCTAAGAATTGTTTAAATTCTGCCACCGCTCTTTAAAATCCTACAATGTTAAAAGATGATCCCCACCATATCATTGCTATAGGCGCCTCCGCGGGCGGCATGGAAGAGATAAATTCTTTTTTTGACCATACGCCTTTAGATGGCGTTTCTTATATCATCGTGCAACATTTATCTTCTGATTTTAAGAGCAGAATGGTTGAACTGCTGGCAAAACACAGTAAGCTTAAAGTTGAACAGGCTGAAAATGGAATGACCGTACAATGCAATCAGGTGTATCTTATCCCAAGTGATAAGTTCATGACCATCCGGCATAATAAATTATATCTAACAGCTAAAGAAAAAGTTAAAGGGCCTCATTTAACGATCAATGCGTTCTTTAACTCTCTTGCGGAAGATTCCGGCAAAAAGGCAATTGGTATTATTCTGTCTGGCTTAGGTGCTGATGGCACTGAAGGCGTTAAGGCCATAAAAAAAGCTGGCGGCATGGTAATGGCGCGTGATCCCGAAACTTCGGAGTTTGGCAGCATGCCTTCCCATGCTATCGCGACCGGAGTGATAGATTTTGTCATGGAACCTATAGCCATGCCGGATGCCATAGAAGATTATGTAAAAAACGAAGGAAATTTAACTATTGATCAGGCTGATGATGAAAAGAACCTCGCGGCTATTATTGATCTGATCAAAGAAAGATCGCCGCTGGACTTTACAGATTATAAATTACCTACCATATTACGAAGGACTAAAAGAAGGGCTTCTTTCGGGAATTTTACAACGCTGGGAAATTATCTTGATTTTCTGAAAGTCACCCCAAAAGAGGTAGAGGCCCTGACCAAAGAATTTCTGATCAGCGTTACTTCGTTTTTCAGAGATAAAGAAGCTTTTGATTTTATAAAAAGCAAAGTATTACCCGGCATCCTCGAAAGTTTATCCCCTGCTGAGGAACTTAAAGTATGGGTAGCCGGTTGTGCAACCGGAGAAGAAGCCTATTCCATAGCCATATTGATAGCCGAGCAATTAACGGGCAGGTTAGCGGATACCGTAGTAAAGATTTTTGCTACAGACATTGACAGCGCTGCTTTAGTGCATGCAGGCAAGGCCGTTTATAATAAGAACATTTCAAAAAATGTACCTGCTGATCTGCTTGAAAAGTATTTCTTAAAAGAGGGAGATAATTACAGGGTAAAACCAGTCATTCGCAAGATGCTGATCTTTGCGCAGCATGACTTGGTTAAAAATCCTCCCTATTGTAATATGCACTTGATAAGCTGCCGTAACCTGCTGATTTATATGGCCCCTGTTTTGCAAAAGAAAGTATTTGCCATGTTACTCTTCGGACTAAAAAAAGGCGGGTATTTATTTTTAGGTTCCAGCGAAAACCCGATGCCCATTATCAAAAACCTGGAAGTGACCCATAAAAAATGGAAGATCTACAAGAACCTGGAAACAAAGCGGGCCGTAAGCTTTGATGCCTTTTCAATGCCTGAATTTTTGGATACCAAACCCAAGCCATCCAGCTTTTCGCACGAAGAAGCATCTAAAAATACAAACCATTCCTTGGCCGAAGCCATGCATGAAAGCCTGGCAAAAAAATTGGATTATTTTACAGTTTGTGTAGATGAGAATAACCAGGTGATCAAATCTTATGGAGATAGTACCAAGTATTTACTTCATAAACATTTCAGTTCAAACCTGGCAGAACTTTTACCAAAGCCGCTTGCGGTGGCTTTCAATGCGTTGAGCAAAAAGGCTTTAAAAACAAAGGACGGTGTTGTTTTAAACGGTATAAAGATCAAACGGGGGCAGCTTATTGTTAAGGTAAACCTGGCAGTAAGTCCTTTCGTAGTAAAAGGTGAAGAGAAATTATTACTGGTCACTTTCAGTGAAGATAGATCGGTTCCGTCCTTACAGAAAGATACTGTATATGATGAAAAAATATACCTTGATCAATACGTTGTTAACCTGGAAGAGGAATTAAAGGAATCAAAAGACAAACTTAATTTTTCCAATGAACAGCTGGATGCCTCTAATGAAAACTTACAATCCTTCAATGAGGAACTGATCTCTGCTAATGAAGAAATGCAAAGTACCAACGAGGAAATGCAGTCCGTAAACGAAGAACTCCATACTATTAATGCAGATTACCAGCTAAAAAATAAAGAGTTGCTGGAAATTAACGACGATCTGAATAATTATTTCAGGAGCAATATCAACGGGCAGTTATTTATTGATAATGAGCTGCGGTTAATGAAATTTTCGCCAGGTACGGTAAAGCAGATCAACTTACTGGAAACGGATATTGGCAGACCGCTCAGCAATATTTCTACCAATATTAAATTTGAAACCATCATTGAGGATGTTAAAAAAGTATTGGCCGATGGGAGTGTAATCACCAAAGAAGTTGAAACAAATAATGGTAAATGGTACCAGGTCATGACCATGCCTTACGTGCAGCAGGCAGATCATAAAAATACCGGCGCTATTATTACTTTTAATGACATTACCGAACTAAAAAAAATACAGCAGGAATTAAATATTAGTAATAAAATGCTGGGGATTGCTATGGATTCAGCCGCAATGGGTATGTGGTCTATAGAACTACCAACCCGCGAATTTATTCCGTCCCAACGACTTAAAGAGATATTTGGCTTTCACCCTGATGAGCAAATGACCTATGAAGCGGCTATTGCCCAAATTGATAGTAAATACCGGAGTTTAGTGACCGATGCTGTGGAAGCCAACATTAGCCAGGGTATTAAATGTGATGTGGAATTTCCGCTACAGGGATTTCACGACGGAAAACTTCGCTGGGTAAGGGCCAGTGGTGACCTTTCCTATGATCAGGACGATAAGCCAACCTATTTTACAGGAGTATTGCATGATATAACCGTACATAAATTGGATGAGATCCGGAAAAACGACTTTATCGCTATGGTGAGCCATGAGTTGAGAACCCCGCTTACCTCATTGCAAGGATATATACAGCTGCTAACTTCCAGGGCAAAGAAAGCTGAAGATACTTTTAATGTGGATAAATTGGATAAGGCGCACATCCAGGTAAAGAAAATGACCGCCATGATCAACGGGTTTTTAAATGTTTCGAGCTTTGAGGCCGGGAAGATTTATTTAAATGAGCAGACATTCGAGATGAATGCCCTGCTGAACGAAATAGTGGAAGAGGTTACGCTGATAACCGCCAGCCACAACTTTGTAGTACTGCCAGGTCCAACGGTATCTGTTAAGGCGGATAGAGATAAGATCGGCCAGGTGGTCAATAATTTTTTAAGTAATTCGGTTAAGTATTCACCGAAAGGTAAAAATATCGAGATCTCCTGCAAGGAAGTGGAAGGCGATATCCAGGTAAGTGTAAAGGATGAAGGAATGGGCATAAAACCGCAGTATCAGGAAAAGTTATTTGACCGGTACTATCGGATAGAAAATATGAATACCCAAACCATTTCCGGTTTTGGTCTTGGTCTATATCTGTCTGCTGAAATTATCCAGCGACATAAAGGTAAAGTATGGGTGGAGAGTGAAATGGGCAAAGGATCAACATTTTACTTTAGTTTACCGCAATTTTAATAGACTTATCGTTTGCAGGAGGGCCTAAAAATGGTAATCGTACAGGAATTTTTATCAAACTTAATATTGGCATCATATTAGCGATGAAACATTAAGTATTGTGTCTTCTCGTGATTTATGAGTAAAAAAATATTAATTATTGACGATGATCCTGACATTTTAAAAATTCTTTCTTTAGTATTAGTAGAGGCTGGGTATGAAGTGCGGATGTTATCTTGTGGTGATACCGTATTTGACGATATTAAAGACTTTCAGCCAGACCTCATATTAATGGACGTAATGCTTGCCGGAATGGATGGTCGCGAAATTTGTAAAAGTATAAAGGAAAATCATTTGACTAATTTACTGCCCGTTATTCTGATTTCCGGGACACATGACCTGGCTGAATCACTACTTCTTCCAGGTGGGCCAAATGATTTTGTTGCTAAACCTTTTGATATTGACCATTTACTTGCACGAGTAGAAAAACAACTTGTAGCCTGTTAATTATGTATGTTTATTGCGAACACAAAACGTTAGCTACAGTCAATATTTCATTGAACACCATCTCATATTCACCGGTTGTACAACCCAAAAGCGGGAGCCGGGTAAAAAGTCAAAGCCGAGCCGCTAAAAAACAAAATACAACTGGCAGATTGTATATGTTGAGTTTAATCCCAACGATGGCGACCTTTGCCGCACTGATAATTTGGAATGTATCCATAAGGTGGTGGCCAATATACCCCGGTGTTAAAGTAGATATTGATGTTATTAATAATGACTTTCATGCTGAATTTACTTTACTTGATATTCAAATTTCGGCGCGGGTAAAGCCGTACCGAACCCATAACACGGGTAATTTATTTATTTGGCCGTGTGGCTTACTCGCCATGCCCTGCTGCGTTCAGGTGTGCCGAAAGAGGTGATGAACACGCGGGCCATACTCAACTGTTAAGCAACCAAGAGCGTGTAGCCGGGTAAAAGTCAAGGGCGGGCGGGGCCGCTGAAAGCGAACAACTCCCGCCCGTTTATATACCCTTTACTTTTTATTCCGGCGTGGGCTATCTTCGCTGTACAGGTGAATATGGAATGTTCCACGAGTGGGATTAGTTAAATTATATATAAAGGAAATTAATTTAGGCGCAATCATGGGAATTAATTCATTATCAAGTACCATAAAAACAACAAATCTATTCTATGAAAAAACATTAATCATTGTTATTGATTTTAGGTCGTCTCTTTTTTACAGGTTGATTTTTACTCTTTAGCGCTGCTACCTTTTCATTTGCCAACCTACTTTCCTCGGCGGCTTGCTTCGCCGCAAAGGCAGCTTCGGACATTGTTTGCTGTTCATCAATATTGGCTTTTGCCTTTTTTATCAGGAAGTCGGCGTTACTGATATAAGCGGTATCAATATATTTTGCCACATTGGGATAAAAACCCCGCAATATCAAAAATTTGTTGGTTTCATCTGCCCGGCGGTTGTTCTCAATCCAGAGGCTTATTGAAATACCTGTTAAAATGGCCACGGCAACTAATAGCCCTATTATTGTGCGGACAACATATCTTGACTTCGTATCAAACTGGTGTGTATGCCTTACGGGTATTTCTTTTGGTACGGCCTTTATCTTTTCATTCAAACTGTTAATTTGATTTCCGAATTGATTTATCTGGTCATTATAAGCTAATATATTGACTGTTGGATAGCTCGCAGCTTGTGTTTCTAATTCTTTTACCCTCGGTTGTAGTTTATTCAGTTCCATGTTATCTACCTTCTGTTGGCGGTTTTCCAGGTCAGTTACTTTCTTGGCCAAACTGTCTATGATTTCTTCGTGCATGTTCTTTTCTTCCTGATGTTGCATAATTTACTCCTTTCTATTGGTTAATGATTTTTAATAGTTAATTCCACGGCTTTGATCCTGGTCTTGATCCTGTCCCTTCTTCTTTTTTCTCCTGTAAGGTTTATCCGGTTCCGGCGTAATTACCGGCAGGTGCCCAAATGGGTTAAATGATAGGTGATTAGATTGCTCTTTGCCTGGTTGTTTATTGATGACCTCCCTTAGCTGCTGTCCCAAAGATAGACGTTGTTTTATGACTTGCTTCTGTTGTTGCTCTATCTGTTTGCTCAACTTACCGTAGCTTAAACTGCGGTCAATCTCTGACCCCTTGAATTTGTATTTACCCTTACTGAAACTAATACCTTGTTTCTCCAACGTGCCGCTTTTGTATTTAAACTGCATACCAATGCCCTGCTTTAACAGCTCCTGTTTGAGTTCGGCCATACTGCTAACCTTTTGGCTAACCGATTTGATGGTATCGTGCAATTCATATTTCAGTTTGTCTATGCCTTTTAATTGCTGACGGTTTACTTTTTCCTTGCCCTGGCCTATGTGCATACCATACTTCAAGGTTAGCTCTTTGCTGATCTTGACGTTTTTTAGGTGTTGAAAATTATCAGGTATCGACTTGCCCTCATTATCCACCCGGTTATAAACGATATGGACATGTGGGTGCTCTTTATCCTTGTGGCGCACCATTAAGACCTGTGTATCCTGAATTTTCATTTTCTGTAAATACTCCTTGGCGATGCTCACCATTTTTTCATCGTTTAATTTATCGCTGTCGCTCGGGCTCCAGCTTAAAGCAATATGTCCGACCGCCTGACCTAAACCGGGGTTCATCTTCCGCTGCATGTTAAAATCATCAATGGTATGCGCTATCTTATCGATGCGCACACCATCCGCATAGAGTATCGCTGCCTCCTTTTTAAGCACATTATATTGGATGCAGCCCCCAAAGCTTTTTCCGGGTTTAGGTATCTTGCCTATCATTGCTGTTGAAATATTTTAAGGCTTCATCTATTTCTATCAGAAGCTGACCGCATTTAGTCGCAATGGTTAACAAGCCGTCCCTATGAGCGAGTTTGGTTAACTGGTTTAGGTTGTTGGCCATTCCCGTAAGCATCCGCATGATTTGTAAATCTTCCGGTTTTAGCCTGGCGACAACTTTAGCTGTTCGGGCTGCTGCCCTTATCCAGTCACTTAAACGCATACCCGCGTCTTTGGCCTTAGCGGCCATAAAAAAACGTTCCGTTGCGGTAAGCCTAACCTTTACGTGAGTTTCCCGTTTGATCTTCACCTTCTGCCTGCCGCCTTTGTGTTTTGGTTTATCGGTCTTGGCCAGTAACTTATTGCTTGTTTCCATACACTTCACTCTGTATTAATCCCATGACTTTTTTGCCTTTTCCTTTTTGCAACCAACGGGCGCAAAAAGCAAGTTTGCCGTTCAGCCATAGGCTGTAACGGAGTTTTTGGGTACCAAAAACACAAACTTGCTCCTTACAACGGATAAAAAACCGCTATCCCCGCAAGGGGGAATAGGCGGTATATCTGTATATTTCAAACCGCCTAAAAGCCCGTGGCTCTTAGGCTATCCCGGCCAATAAATCAGGCTGCCATTTGCCGGGTGAAAAGATGGTTGATATCGGATGTAGCCATACTTATCAAGCTCCCTGATGCACTTATGATAAGTGGCAATGGATGCGATTTTTGAAAACGCCATCACTGTCTTTCGAGTAATGGCAAAAGGACTAACAAAGCCGTCCCGCTGCCAAAAAATAAATAAAGCCGTGAATAAGCTTACATGAGTTGCCAGTACCCGCTTGTCCGTTCCCATGCGTCTAATAATGTCGCTGTAACCAGTTAATTCTTTTGAAACAATCATTGCCCGTTCTCCTCCAAAACCTTATTGATGTCCTCTAACTTGTAGTACATGATGCTGCCCATTTTGGTAAAGCGTAACGTACCGTTGATACGTAGATTCTGTAAAGTGCCTGGTGATATATTTAGCATCTTCCTTACCTCGCTGCTCTTTAGCCATTTTTTAGGCTGGCTTTGTCCCGGCTGAATAATCTGTTTGATCTCTTTTAATAAATCTTCCAACCGCCTTAAATCTTCTCTTGTGACCAATTCCACATTCATCTGTCATCCTCCTTTAATCTTTAATAGTTTGTTGCATGGCATTGAGTACCTCACTTTTTTTGAAGTACACCCGTTTATGCAGGCGCAAATAGGGTAAGCCTTTTTTCATCCAGTCGGTAAGCGTTACCAATGACACGCCGAGTTCGGCGGCAAGCTCCTTCTTGGATAAAAGTTTTTCTGATTCCAGCGGCTGGCTGTCGCCTGTTTTAAAGTGTTCCTGTAGTTCTGCCCTGACTGCCTCGCGTATGCATTGGCTTAGGGCGTTTGTGCTGAATATTTCCATAGCCTTTGATTTTTAAATCAAATAACTGGCAAAAAGGCTATTTTTCGTTACCACGCAGATTCGCGTGGTTAAATTGGAGTGGTTTGAGTTAAGTTGCAATGCTGTGCAATTAACTCATTATCAATAAAATGGTAGATTGGATTAAACAACGTGGCTAAGCGAAAAGCGAGCTATATTAGCTTCGTTTTTTCGCTTCAACTATTTGGAAAAGCTGTGATTTAGTGGGAACTGCGGCTGACCTGCCGCTGGGTTCATCAGGATTGCCGGGGAAATATCGCCGAATGGTCTCAAACTTAATTTCCTTATTGCCATGCCTGAAATTCTTACAGATCATCTTTGTCCAGACGGATTGTGTTTGTGAAAATACAAGTTCCTTACCATTCATTTCTAAGCCTTGCATCTTCTTTGCGAGGTCAATCACGGTCAAAAGATAGCCCTCTTGGATATTTATAAAGTCTTCGGTTTCAAATTTCCTTGCGGCTTTAAGTTCCTCTTTTAGCTCGGCGTTTTGTTCTTTCAGGCTTCTGATTTCACCCTCTTTATCTGCAATGATTTCATCTTTGGTTCGGCCTGTATTCCATTGGTCAATAATTTTAAGGTAAGCTAAGAAACTTTTTAAGTGCTGTTTATTTCTGAATTCCATTGCATGCCTGGAAGTGTAGCGGTTTTTTACTTTCAGTTCGGCGGTGGCATCGTCAATTATTTCCCAAACGTGTGTGAAAAATTCTTTTTCTTCGGCATCGGGATAAAGCTTTAGGAAATTATCCAGATGATATTGATAAAAAGCAGGAAATTCTGCTTCCTGCTTATCATATAACCTATATAAAAAATGATTGTCTTCGTTATCTTTTGGCCAAAACAAGGGACGGCCTATATCGTTAGTGTCTTGGGAAAAATCAGCCCAATGACGATGTTTAAAATATTGTGCTCTCATAAACCTGTTTCTTAGATAGATAACAAATTTACTATAAAGCTTTGTTTTCAAATGATTCTTAAAAACCGTCTGGTTTAAAGCCAATTGCTTTGCGTTGCGGTTGGTTGTCTTTTTTATCGATTAGCTCGTCAAGGTAACGGAATACTATTTCCATATTCTTATCCTGATTATCAAGCTTGGATTTTATCTTTCAATAGCTAACCAAACTTCCGTTTGTTCAGCGTAAACCTCTCTTAGCCGAACAAATACATCTATAATCCGAATACTTACCTGTACAGCGCTTTCACTTTTAAGCACATTAGATAACATTAAAATACCATGTTCTGTAAAAACAAATGGCAGGTATTTGGAATGTCCACCTTTCTTTAAGGTCGCATTTTGCGACCTTAAAAGTTCATTTTCTTCTTTTGTTAACTCAAACATATAGTGGTTTGGAAATCTGTTAAGATTTCTGTTAACCTGTTGCTTGAGCTTTTTGGTTTCTGTACCATACAATTCCGCCAAATCCTTATCAAGCATTACTTTTTGTCCTCTGATGTAAAATATTTTAGTCATGATGACTTCATCAGGTATAATTTGATTTTCCATTTTAATATGTTGGGTGATTAATGAAATTCTCTAAGGTCACATTTTGTGACCTTAGAGATCATAAAATTAAATTGCGGCGTATTTCTGTCTAATGGCGGCCATGTCCCGGCTAACTTTTAAATCCAATATTTTAGCGTAGTGTTGTGTAGTTTTAATATTGGTATGACCTAACATTTTGCTTACGCTCTCTATGGGTACACCGTTGGATAGTGTAACGGTAGTAGCAAAAGTATGTCGGGCAATGTGAAAAGTCAAAGGTTTATCTATGCCACAAATTCCTGCTATTTCTTTTAAATAAGCATTCATTTTTTGATTGGTACTTACCGGCAGGGCTTTACCTAAATTACTGCAAATTGGATGATCTGTGTATTTATCAAGTAGAGTTAAGGCAGATGGTAATAATGGAATACGGCTTGGGGTATCTGTTTTTTTACGTTTTGTGAATATCCACATCTCACCGTCTGGCCCTGTAACAATCTCATTTCTCTTAAGCTTATTTACATCAGCATAAGCTAATCCCGTAAAACAACAAAATAAAAAAATATCCCTTACCTGGTTTAAGCGCTCTGTTGAAAATACTTTGTTAGCCATAGCTTGTAAATCATCGCCACTAAGGAAAACCCTGTCAACCTGTTTAATTCTTATTTTGTAATTAATAAATGGGTCTTTGTCTAACCATCCGCTTGACAGACAGATACCAACAATTTTTTTAAAATTCTTTATATACTTAAAAGCAGAGTTATTTGCGCAATTACGTTCTGAACGGAGATAAAACTCATAATTGGCAATAAAATCATGGTCAATTTTTTTAATATCTATATCCGACACTTTGTATTGCCACTGCAAATATTCTTGCGTATGTTTTAGTGAGGTTTGATAGCGAATAGATGTACCTGCGGCATACTCTTTACCAACTAATGCTGCAATTTTCTTATTATGGTCTTTAAATATGTCTATGAGCATTCTCGCTTTTTCGCTTTTCCCCAATAGTTTATCCCTAAGAGTTTCAGCGGTAATAATGCTTTTTGTTTCAGTCAATTGACTGTGCGCCTCGTAAACTTGTTTTTGCAACGTGTCTAAATAGGCATTAAAGGATTTAGTGTCCTCCTTAGTCCCTTTTAATCTGCCCGCAATGCTGTTCCATAGACTTGGCTCACATTCCCGCCCTGTCGTAGTTTCGGAACGTTTACCGTTTACGGTAATACGTAGATAAATCGGCACCAGGCCGGCTTGATAGTTTTTTGGCTTTTTTAAATAAAAAAGCAAGCTGAAATTAGTTTTCATAATGTTTTAAGCATTAAAAAGTGAAACAAAATTAAGCTTGCAATCACACCTGTACAAGATGTTCAAAATTTAAACACGTTGATTATCAAAGGGATATGTCGTATTGGTGAGTAAGGAACTTTTAAAACTTACTCACCGAATTACGCTCCTTTTTATTACGAATTGGTGAATAATATAGCCATTTGACTAAAAAACAAAAGCCTGCAATCATTTGATTTGCAGGCTTTTAGTCTGTCTTAACATTGAACTTAGTGGAGCCGGAGGGATTCGAACCCTCGTCCAAACATGGTATAAGGTAACCTTTCTACATGCTTAGCAGCTATTAAATTGTAGGAAAGGGGAAGGTTAGCTGCTTACCTGTACCGTCTTCCTTAGGTGCTTTATCTTATTCCGTTATCACACCTTAACAGAACCAGTTTTGTTTTTCGATGCCCCGGTTGCCGG
>JAICXZ010000529.1 GCA_025934475.1 Mucilaginibacter sp.
CGAAAAGATCAGCAGCGCTGCCAGCAGCAAAAAAAATATAATCTTTTCGGTTACCAGGCTGCTTGATAAAATTCTTCTTTTCACAAATTAAGTCGACGTAATTATAAATATAGCTCCAATTCGCCTTTTCCTTCTCGGACGATCTCAAACTGGCCATCGGTGCAGTCGACAACCGTAGAGGGTATATTTTCACCATAACCGCCATCGATCACCAGGTCGACCAGACCCTCGTATTTTTCGTTGATCAGTTCCGGGTCGGTGGAGTATTCAATGATCTCGTCGTCATCCTTTATCGATGTGGAAAGGATTGGGTTGCCCAACACCCGTACAATTTCGCGGGCAATACTATTATCAGGCACCCTTATGCCCACGGTTTTTTTGTTTGAGCTTAGCAATTTGGGAACATTATGATTGGCATTAAAAATAAAGGTGAAAGGACCGGGTAAAGCTTTTTTCAGCACACGGAACGTGGAGTTATCGATGGGCTTTATATAATCTGAAATATGGCTCAAGTCGTAACAAACAAACGAAAAATTGGCCTTTTCGGGTTTAATATTCCTTATCCTGCAAATGGCCTCAATGGCTTTATGATTGGTGATATCACATCCCAGCCCGTATACCGTGTCCGTCGGGTAAATGACCAGTCCGCCTTTTCGCAGCACCTCAACCACCTGTTCGATGGCTCGCGGATTGGGATTTTCTGGATAGATCTTTAGAAGCACGGTTTTTTATTTCGGAATTCGGGTTTTCGATTTCGAATTTAAAAATAGCTTAATTCCCGGGGCAAACAGGTTTTGTTTACTCGTTAATCAAAACAAATTTAAAATCGAAAATCCGAAATTCGAAATCAGATTATTTTTGCTTTGCAAATTGAACGTTGGCAGTGAATTTTATTTCGTCGCCAACAACCACCGAACCGGCTTCGGTTACGCCGCTCCAGGTTAACCCAAATTCCTTGCGGTTAACTTTCCCGGTAACTTCGAAACCGGCTTTGGTATTGCCATAAAAATCGTCGGCCGAACCGCCATGTTCAGCAAACAAGGTAACAGGTTTTGTGATGCCTTTTATCGTAAGGTCACCGGTTACTTCAAATTCATTATCGCCTGTTTTTTTAACTAACGTGGAGTTAAAAGTGATCTGCGGGAATTGAGCCGCATCAAAAAATTCAGCCGATTTTAAATGTTCGTCGCGCTGGGTCTGGTTGGTATCGATACTGTCGGTGTTTATCGATACCGAAACTTTTGCTTTTTCAAAATTGTCGTCCTCGGTTTCCAGTGTGCCTTCAAAGCTTTTAAAGGAGCCTGTTACGGTCGAGATCACCAGGTGCTTTACTTTAAACTGGATCTCTGAATGCATCGGGTCAATAACCCATTTTGTTGCAGTTTCTGTTGCTGTTTCCATGATCTTAATTTTTTGCAGATTGTTTTATCAGAACAAATATACAATATAGATGTTTAAACATCTATCTGTTTCTTTAAAGTTTACATTACTTAAACAATCTCAAATTACAACCGACAGATAACTGTTTTGTTCCTGTTATTTTAACAATCTTATAATTAATTAACCTCCAGCTGATCTTTGGATGGAAATACGGGGAAAGCGCCATGCGGTTCGGATTGATACCAAAAAACTACCGAGGCTATGTCATCCTGTAAAGGCATATACCGGCCATCGTGATGCCAGCCCAGGTCCTGGATGGTAACTTTCAAGTCTTTCTCAAACCGAATGGGATCGGCTATGTGCCAGCGGTATAGCCCGAAACGCTGGGCGATCTCGTAATGGCCGTCGCCGCGCAATACCTGCGGCAAGCCGCTGTAAGGGCTGCAAAACTCTGTATACTCGCTGGACTCGGTACCATCGGGCTTTTTGTGCATGCTGTCAAAATCATACGAGCCGCAGAAATAATCTTCGGTGCCGGTGCCGTTAATGGTGGGGAATTTGGTATCGCCGTCCATAAAGAACTTGATCTCCCCCTCGCCCCACCAGCCGTTTTTATGAGAGCCGTAAGCCAGGTAAGTGCCCACGTACTGCCCTTTCCCTCGTATACTGTCAACCAGCACATAATCTTTTTTAAACGGAAGCGGATTCACCCTGCGGAACTGGGCGTGAAAATATCCTGCATCTTTAGGGACTTCGGTAAGCGTGTAATCTACCTGGTAATATAAAGTCATGTTAGCGTCGTCGATATTTTCCATGGTGATGCGGCATTTTTTACGAAAAGGCATTGGCCAGTAGCAATTGAAGGCGCTGCCCGGGTTCACCACCACCGCCAGCGATTGCAGCGGCGAGTACTTACCCCAGCCCATGCAAAAAAAATCACCCACCGGCGCCTCAACCGAAGGCGTGGTTTCATCATCCCAATAAAAGCGGATAATGGAATATCGCCAGTTGCTGGTGGGCGTCATCCAGATATGCTGTATGGCCCCGGGGCCGTCAATTTCGGCGATGGTGTACGTGGTATGCTTTTTTATAACAACGCTTGGGCTGATCTTCCAGGTCTGGCCAAGTTCTCTCGCCGGCCCCGACCCGGTGCCGGTGATCGCCATGCCGCCTTTACCTTTTTCACCGTTAAAATTCTCCGGGCTTATCGACCGGGTTTTCGCATCAGACAAGCGGTATAAATTACCCAGGTTAACGCCGAGCCCGTTAAACTTTTCCTGTGCGTCGGCCGACAGTGCAATTGCGCAGCAAAGCGAAATAATTAAAACTGATATTTTCATAATTTTAATGATAAAGTATTCTAAATAGCAGGTCATATTTACTTTCAGCTTTCGCCTTTAAGCTTCCTGCTCCAATTCGAGTTTATAAAATTCCGCGGCGTTCAGGCCCCAAAACTGCGCCTGCTCATCGGCAGAAAGCCTGGAAGTGTAATGCTTAACCACAGACAGCATTTGCAGGTAGCCGCCGGCCACATTGCACACCGGCCAGTCGGACCCAAACATAACACGCTTTGGACCAAATGCTTCGAATACGATATCTAAGTACGGTTCAAAGTCGGTCAAAACCCAATTTTGCCAGTCGGCCTCCGTTACCATGCCCGAAACCTTACACCAAACGTTTTCGTGTTTCGCAATCGCCTTTATCCCGTTTGCCCAGCGGTCGATGTTTTTATTTTTAATGTCGGGCTTGGCAATATGATCGATCACAAACCGATGCCCGCCAAAAGTTTTTACAAACTGGTGCGTATAACCCAGCTGGTCGGGGAATATCAGGATATCGTACGTATAATCGTAATTCTTTAAAGCGCTTATTCCTTTGGTGAATTGCGGGCTTAGCATAAGCGCACGGTCGCTTTCGCCCTGCAGTACGTGCCTGAACCCCTTTAGTTTTTTAAATTGTTTATAATATTCCAGTCGGGCGCCTACATTAAACGCACGCAGGTCAACCCAGCCTACAACGCCTTTTATGAAATCGTGATTTTCCGCAAGCGACAGCAAAAACTCAGTTTCCGCCTCAGACTGATCCGCTTGCACGGCAATACACCCGTCAATTTCGAATTTGTCAAGTATCGGCTTCAGATCCTCCGGCATAAAATCGCGCCGGATGGCCGCCATCGATTCATCGATCCAGCTATCCCTTACCGGGTTGAATTTCCAAAAATGCTGGTGGGAATCTATTTTAAGCATTAGTGATTGGTTGATAGGGTTGATTAGGTTGATTGAATTATA
>JAICXZ010000517.1 GCA_025934475.1 Mucilaginibacter sp.
TCATGTCGGGGCCAACAACGTTAACATCTACGTCTACATTAACATCCGGGTTAACATCAACATTGATATCCGGGGTCACAACAGGATTTACGTTGGCAACTATAGGTGTTGCAATAACTGGTGCCGGAATAACAGGGGCTATTATGGTAGGCGTTACGACCGGATTAACTGTGGTAACGACCTGGGCACTGGTCAAATTACCTGTAAGAAATGTGCAGCCCATCAGCGCTGCAAGGCGCAGTTTTCGGGCAAAAGACCATATTTTTAAAGCTTTCATGATTTAGTTTTTTAGGAAGTCGCGTTGAAATCGGGAAACGTTACAAATTTCTACTAATTTATTAGTATTTGTACTAATTAATTAGGAATAACAAACATTCACTCATTTAAATAACTGATTATAAGACATATAATTTTTACTTACAATATTTAATCCATCAATTATTATTGGAATCTATTTGCTGCTTATTTATATTGCAGACTATAAACCTACTACCATGACTGACATAAAGAGACGCGCATTTATTAAGGACACTGTACTTGCCGGAGCCGGGATTGCGCTGGCGCCGCAGATAGCAGCAGCCGAAAATCTCCTGTCGCGGCCGGCTTCCAAAAAAGTAATCGTTGCTGGGGCAGGAATAACTGGTTTATGCTGCGGCTACGAATTAATGAGGGCAGGTCATGATGTAACGATTCTTGAAGCATCGGGCCGCTACGGCGGGCACGTGTTTACCGGCCGCGATGGTCTTTCAGACGGCCTTTATGCCGACTTTGGCGCGGATCATATCACCAAGCCTGGCTACGAGAAATTCTTCGAATACGCTGACGAATTTAAGCTCGAAGTCGTTCCCTATCCAAATGCCGAAGGGTCGGACCATCACTACGATAAATTTGCCATAAAGATGATCGGCGGAAAATTCTATACGGCTGAACAACTGCGTGATCCGGCCGTGCTCACTAAAATGGGTTTCAATGAAAAAGAGGTTCAGTTCCTGTCGAACAACTCATTTTATGCGCTGAACGATTTTTATGTAAAACATTATATCGACAAGTTTACCGATCCGTACCAGCCTTTTGGCGTAGGTTATGATGAATTTGATAAGATCCCAATCGCCGATATTTACAAAAAAGAAGGTGCGTCGGCAACAGCGCTGAAGGTAATGGGTGGCAAAAACACATCTGCACTCTATTATCTGTGGCGATTATCACTCATGTACTCACGGGGCATACCGGTTTCTGAAGGTGAAACGTTTCATCTTAAAGACGGCAACGAGCAATTACCTATTGCATTTGCCAAGCTATTGGGGAATCGATTGAGGCTGAATCATCCTATTTCAGCCATTCAGCATAGCGCTCAGGGCGTTACTGTTAGCTACAAAGCTTTTGGTACAGGCGAGGAAAAGCAGTTGAGCGCCGATTACCTGGTAAACTGTATCACCTTGCCTGTCTTCAGGAATATTCCGGTAACGCCGCCTCTATCTGCAGCAAAACAATATGTGGTGGACAACCTGACTTATTCATCCCACCCGTTTTTTGTATTTGAGGCCGCTACCAGGTTCTGGCTCGATGACGGTTTTCAGAGTATTAATATGCAATTTGAGCATCCTGATATCGATTCCATCTGGCAGGAAACCAATCACGTGCAAACTGATCGTGTGATATTAAAAGCATTCGGGCCAAGTGGCGTCTCGCCGCAACGGGTGTTGGCTGCGTTCCGCGAAGTGTATCCCGGCAAAAAGGATACGATCGAACAAGTGCTTACGCTCGACTGGTCAAAGGATAAATACGCACCGGTTTGCGAGATGGAGCCCTTCCCTATCGGCGAGATGCACAAATTCTGGCCGCAGATCATGCAGCCCGAGAGCCGCATTTATTTCGCCGGCACTTACGCCGACAATATGAGCCGTGGTATGGAATCCTGTATCCGCTCAGCGCAACGTGTAGCAAAGGAAATCGACAAGGCCTGATCATGTTAAAATATTCTACCATTCTGCTTTTTCTTTTTGGGGCAATGAGTCTTGCTTACACTTCCGTACAGGAACAAAATCATCAGCCTGTCGTCAAGATAGTTTCTCCTGTAAATAATGCCGTACTTGATCCCGGCGCGCCCCTCACCTACCAGATAAATGTTTCTGATATGGAGGATGGCGATACCAAATACGACGAAATCAACGTGAAGGAAATATTGCTGCAGGTAAGCTACATAAAGGATAAATCGAAAGCACAAGCAATTATGGTTAAACCGATAGGTGCTGATCCTGCCGGGCTGGCAGTGATCGTCCGTTCCAATTGCTTCAACTGTCACAACTTTAACAGCAAATCGATAGGACCGTCGTTCGCCGACATTGACAAGCATTACCTGGCCACGAAGGTCAATGCGGACTCCCTTTTCAGTCGTATTAAGAACGGATCATCAGGATTATGGCCTGGAAAAGAAAAAATGCCTGCGCATCCGGAACTATCAGATGAAGAAATCCGGAGTTCAGTTCAATGGATCTTCAAAAATGCGCTCGACGCCAACACTTCCTATTATGATGGCGCCACCGGAATCATCCGGTTGCCGCAAGGCAAAAAGGGCGCCTATATCATTACGGCGAGCTACACCGATCATGGTTTGAAGAATTCAGCCGAAAAACGATTGAAAGGATACGACAGGGTGCTGATTACTGCAAAGTGAGAACACCACTATTGATTTCTCCAAAATTAAAAATTAACAATATTGGAGAAATTTATCTTCACCACCAGAAAACAATTGTCCAAATATCTTTGTCATCAGGTAAATACCCCCGGGGCAATGACAGGATATTTACTCTCCATTTTTATAGGTCTTTCTTTAGGTTTAATTGGTGGTGGCGGATCCATCCTAACAATCCCTATACTGGTATATTTTTTTAAGATCGATCCGGTAATTGCTTCTACCTATTCACTGTTTGTAATAGGCATAACCAGCCTAACCGGCGCGTTTAGTCATTACCAGCGGGGCAATGTAAACTTCAGGATGGCGATGCTGTTCGGCATACCTTCGCTTGTCACTGTTTTTATCATGCGTAAATGGATAATGCCCATGGTGCCACAGCACCTGGCAACAATTGGATCATTTGAGCTCACCAAGTCCATTCTGCTCATGACCGTCTTTGCGATGTTTATGGTATTGGCGTCCATTTCGATGATTCGAAAAAGAAATGAGCCGGTAAGCGAAGGAGACATTAATTACAGGAAATTAATATGGCTTGCCCTCCTGGTCGGTTTCATCACCGGGTTTATCGGCATTGGTGGAGGTTTTCTAATCATTCCATCGCTCATTCTGTTTGCCGGATTGCCGATGAAAAAGGCGGTAGGCACATCGCTTACTATCATGACA
This sequence comes from Mucilaginibacter sp., assembly GCA_025934475.1. Taxonomy (GTDB): domain Bacteria; phylum Bacteroidota; class Bacteroidia; order Sphingobacteriales; family Sphingobacteriaceae; genus Mucilaginibacter. Next base: position 3,359 of record JAICXZ010000517.1, read on the forward strand.
ATAAGCTCTCTTGTTGGCGTGCTTGGTGATGTAAGCCGCCACGAGCCTATTAATTATTCGTTCCTGGCGGCCTTCACAGCTTTCGCAATCGCCGGCATACTTATAGGCTGCTACTTAACCAAATATGTTAAGGATCATCGGCTAAAACCGGCTTTTGGCTGGTTCATACTCTGCATTGGCGTATTTGTGTTATTTAGTGCTATCTAAAACTGCTCATCTCGCAATCACCGAGACTTCGAGAATAGTTGGTTTCACCCCGAAATGCGGCCCTCCCCAATCGGTTTCGTCACCATTCCAAATCCGAAGCTGTTTAAACATTCCATGCTCGTAGCTACCTTCTTTTACAGCGAGATATTGCCA
>JAICXZ010000045.1 GCA_025934475.1 Mucilaginibacter sp.
AGGCGATTCGTGGACACGGTATCCCCGAGGCAATGGAGCAGATCCTGGTTAACCAGAGCAAGATAAAGCCGGTTATTACCTTCCTCAAACCAATCTCCTCGGCAATTGCCATCGGTACCGGTGGTCCGTTTGGTGCTGAGGGCCCTATCATTGCAACCGGTGGAGCATTAGGTTCTACGCTAGGGCAGATCTTCAAAATTACTTCCAACGAACGCAAGATAATCCTGGCTGCGGGCGCTACAGCCGGTATGGCGGCTATATTCGGTACACCAATTGCTGCGGTGTTTTTGGCAATCGAACTATTGTTGTTTGAATTCTCGCCAAAAGCAATCTTACCTGTTGCGTTAGCCTGCATCACGGGTGCTGCGGGACACCACTTATTATTTGATTCGGGACCGGTATTTCCGATGCCTGATGTGGCAATACCTAGCAATACTGCACTCGCAATTTATAGCAGCATCGGCATTGTGGTCGGCTTCCTGGCCCTTGGCCTTACTAAAATTGTTTACCTGATCGAAGATTGGTTCGAATTGCTGCCTATTCACTGGATGTGGTGGCCGGCTATAGGTGGCCTGGTCGTGGGTCTAGTTGGCTATTTTGCTCCTCATACGCTGGGCGTTGGTTATGATAATATAATTAATCTGCTTTCTGGTACCTTGCCATTATATCTCATACTTAATTTGTGTTTCCTGAAGTTTATTTCCTGGGCCATTGCCTTAGGCAGTGGTACATCAGGTGGTACACTGGCTCCATTGATGACTATGGGGGGTGCAGTTGGCGCCATCATGGGCCTTTTGGTTAATATGGTATTTCCTGATGCCCATTTAAGCATACCAATGGCAGCACTCATTGGCATGTCGTCTATGTTTGCAGGTGCATCAAGGGCTTATCTGACCAGTATTACTTTTGCCTTGGAAGCTACCATGCAATCACATGCACTATTGCCATTGCTGGGAGCTTGTACAGCGTCGTACCTGATCTCGTTCTTTCTGATGGAAAACACTATCATGACCGAGAAAATTGCCCGCCGCGGTGTATTTACTCCTGATTCTTACGAGCCCGATCTGCTGCAAAAAATTTCCGTGGCGCAGGTGATGAATGAGGAAGACGTAGTGCTGAGTGCAAAAAACACCGTTCGCGAAGTGAGCGAGTGGCTTGACGAAAACCCGCACCAGGAGGATTACCTGATTACCGTAGATGACGACGGCTCCTATGCTGGCATTCTCAAGCTGGCCGATCTTTATGTAAGCTGTCCTAATGGTGGCACGCAGCTCAAGTCGATTATTACCAAACCGCGTATTTTTCTAAAAAACGAAGACACTTTGCGTATTGCCGTTGAACAAATGGCCAAACATGAGGTGGAAGCTCTGCCAGTGATTTCATCAAAAGGCAATAAAATCGTCGGAATATTAACTTATCAGGGTATTTTGAGTGCGTACAAGCACAACCTCGAAGAAAACGAGACTGCTAATACGCAAATCTCGCTCAAACGCAGGCGCATGAAAATGCTGATCAAGGGCCGCAACCTGATGCATATTAAAGACGTACCCAAATAATCTTGAAAGCCTGGACCAAATAGTCCGGGCTTTTTTATTCCGCTGTTGTCGGGTCTATAACCGCTGCCACTTCAGCTACCGAATTGGCCGGGAATCCACCTTGCTTAGCGTGTTCGCGCACCATTTCTTCATTGGGGGCAATGTACACGCAATATATCTTATCGCCGGTTACATAGCTTTGAACCCATTGAATCTCGGGTCCCAGGTTGCGTAAAACGCCGCATGAAGTTTGTGAAATACCTTTCAATTGTTCGGCAGTCAATTTGCCTGCGCCGGGAATTTCCCGTTCGATTACATATTTGGGCATAGGTTTGATAATGAAGTTTCAGAAAATCGATAGGGGTATATAAATTTAATTATTTCTACTCCCGAATCAAGCAAGTGCCTGATAATCTTTTTTCTCCGGAAAATTTAATTGTAAATATCACATTTGCCGAAAGGTCGACAGATTCACTCCCTTGGTCGACAAAATAAACGATATTATGCCTATGCTATTGACATTGTGAGTAATATCATTTATAATTGTCAAATCAACACATAAAAACCTGTCGCAATTGGCTTAAACGATAATTTGGCCTGCGGCGAAACCAATTTTAAAACCGATATGGGCAAATTTCATGCAATTGACTACACTATTTTTGTCATTTACTTTTTAATAGTGGCAGGCTATGGGTACTGGGTGTACCACAAGAAAAGGAACAAAGATGTTACTGCCTCGCACGACTTCTTTTTAGCTGAAGGGTCGCTCACATGGTGGGCCATCGGCGCTTCACTGATCGCATCCAATATTTCTGCCGAACAGTTTATCGGCATGAGTGGTCAGGGTTACGACATTGGTGTTGCTGTAGCTGCCTATGAATGGATCGCGGCCATCGCGCTTATCATAGTTGCGGTATGGTTTATGCCAGTGTATCTTAAGAATAAAATATACACGATGCCGCAGTTTCTCACCAACCGGTACAATGAAACGGTGGCCCTGATTATGAGTATTTTCTGGTTGATGCTTTATGTAATCGTCAATCTTACATCAATCTTATTCATGGGAGAAGTCGCAATTAATGTTCTGATAGGAGGTGATGCTAATACCGGTCACATTATACTTATTGCGTTATCCGTATTTGCCATTTTTATTACACTTGGGGGCATGAAGGTGATCGGTTTTACTGATGTTATCCAGGTAAGTGTGCTGATTATCGGAGGCCTTGCGACAACTTACGTGGCGTTAACCGTGGTGAGCAAGTCCTTTGGTTTTGGCGACAGTGCATTGGAAGGTTTCAACCAACTGATCAAACATGCGCCGGACCATTTTCATATGATATTTGAAAGACCGAACTCCAAATCAACTCCACACGAAGTACATAATTATCTTACTATTCCTGGTTTACTGTCGTACGTTGCCGGTATCTGGATCGTCAACCTTAATTATTGGGGCTGTAACCAGTACATCACCCAACGCGCTTTGGGTGCGAGCTTGCCAACTGCACGAAAAGGCATTTTATTTGCGGGATTTATGAAATTGATGATGCCTTTGATCGTAATGCTGCCGGGCATCGCTGCTTATGTAATGCACCAAAAAGGCATGATACAACACGAAATGCTTGTAAACAGCAAGCACGGTGAAGTGGTACCCGACAATGCTTACGCGGCAATCCTGGGATTTTTACCAAATGGCATGATCGGTCTTTCGCTTGCCGCGCTTACCGCAGCCATTGTAGCTTCGCTCGCCGGGAAAGCCAATAGTATCTCAACTATTTTTACGCTCGACCTCTATAAGAAACATTTAAATAAAGAGGCCAGTGAAAAAAATATGGTCATGATAGGGCGTATCGCCATATGGGCAGCCTTAGCTATCGCTATAATGCTGACCTGGAGCGATTCGCTTGGTATCCAAAAAGGCGGATTTACATTTATTCAAACATATACAGGCTACATCAGCCCGGGCATTCTGGCTATGTTCCTCTTAGGTATGTTCTGGAAACGCACGACTGGCGCCGCAGCAGTAACAGGAATAATAACAGGTTTCCTGATGTCGGTTTTATTTAATGTGTTCGCTCCACAATGGTTTGGACCGGAAACTTTCCTCTACTCGGCCTATAAAAATACAGAAGGTAATTATGAGATTCCATTCCATGTTTGCATGGGGCTCTCGTTCTTTTTCACGGCGGCTATAATGATCCTGGTTAGTCTGGGCGGCCCTAAGGTTAATCCAAAAGCGATTTCATTAGATCGTTCAATGTTCAAAGTACAGCCTGGCATAATCGCTATGATCGTCGTTACGCTGATGATCATTTCGATCCTGTACGTTCGTTTCTGGTAAGCATTTCAATTAATCAAATCAATATGGCGTCACGGATCACTTCGTGGCGCTTTTTTATTATCCGATTTAGCGTATGCAGGTTATTTTACACGTGTATGCTCGAAAACGTTTACGTAAAAACCGGCAACCCCAACCACCGCAAACTCTACTACCATTACAACTAAACCCCTATATTTAGCCCACTAATTTTAAAACCATCTATCTCTCATGTTCAGCAATCTTGAGGAAACATTCCGCTGGTACGGCCCGTCCGATCCGGTAACATTACAAGCTATTTCGCAAGCGGGCGCAACGGGCGTTGTTACTGCTCTGCACCATATCCCCAGCGGTGAAGTTTGGAGTACCGAAGAAATTTTAAAGCGTAAAAACATAGTTGAAGCAGCGGGCCTGAGATGGTCGGTTGTGGAGAGTGTGAATGTTCATGAGAGCATCAAAACTGCATCTCCTGATCGTGAGAAATACGCAGAGCAGTATATTGAATCGTTGAGGAACCTGGCCAAATGCGGTATCAAACTTGTGTGTTACAACTTTATGCCCGTGTTGGATTGGACACGGACGGATATCGATTTCCGGCTTGCCAACGGCGCATCAGCATTGCGTTTTCATGCACCGGCATTAGCAGCTTTTGATTTGTATCTCCTCGAAAGAGAAGGTGCTTATACCGAATTCGGCAAACAGCAGCAGGAAACCGCAAAAGAATACCTGGATAGCCTGGACGCTGATCAGAAAAAGCAGCTCGTGACCAACGTTATGGCTGGGTTGCCGGGAACTAAAGACGTGCTTACGATTGATCAATTTAGAGGTCATCTCGAAAAATATAAAGGCATTGATGCCGATCAACTAAAAAAGAACCTGACATGGTTCCTGCAAACAATCATACCGGAAGCAGAGAATGCCGGTGTTAAAATGTGCATCCATCCCGACGATCCGCCATTCCCGATCATGGGGTTACCACGCGTGGTGTCGAAGGAAGAGGATCTGGTTGGTTTGCTTAATGCCTGCCCATCACCGTCAAATGGGTTGACTTTCTGCACCGGTTCGCTTGGAGCTAGAGGAGATAATGATTTGCCTGCAATGATTGACCGCCTGGGAACGCATATTCATTTCCTGCATTTGCGCAATGTAAAACGCGAGCCGGATGGTAGCTTTTATGAGGATAACCATCTGGAAGGTAGTTCGGATATGTATGCCATCATGAAAAGCGTGGTGCGCGAGCAGAAACGACGCGCGGACAGCGGCCGCGATGATGTAGCCATCCCGATGCGTCCTGATCACGGACATAAACTACTCGACGACTTTAATTACGATACCTTTCCTGGCTACTCGGCTACAGGCAGGCTTAAAGGCCTGGCCGAACTGCGTGGATTGGAACTAGGCATCAAAAACACTTTATACCAATAAGATGAAGGCATTTTTGGATGATAATTTCTTGTTGACTGGCAAAACGGCACAGCGCCTCTACCATGAGTTTGCATCCGATCTGCCAATAATCGATTATCACTGCCATTTGCCACCCGACGAGATTGCCGCCGACCTCAAATTTAAAAACCTGACCCATGCCTGGCTTTACGGCGATCACTATAAGTGGCGCGCTATGCGGGCCAATGGTATCGACGAGCGATATGTAACGGGCCAGGCAAGCGACGAAGAAAAATTTCTGAAATGGGCCGAAACAGTGCCATATGCTCTGCGCAACCCACTTTATCATTGGACGCACCTGGAGCTGAGAAGGTATTTTGGTACCGATCAATTGCTATCGCCCAAAACGGCCAGGACGGTCTATGACGAATGCTCCGCCAAGCTGCAAACACCTGAATATTCGGTGAGGAGCTTGCTAACCAAAATGAAAGTCGAAGTGGTTTGTACTACAGACGACCCGCTGGATAATCTTGAGTTCCATAAAAAAATAAAAGCAGACGGCTATCCGGTGAAAGTGCTTCCCACATTCCGGCCCGACAAGGCAATGAATGCAGACGATGTTTTGGGCCTCAACGCCTATATCGATAAACTGCAGGATATATCAGGCACCATCATCTGGGAGTTTGACGCCTACCTCGAAGCGCTTAAAGCTCGTCATGATTTCTTTGGCGCCAATGGCTGCAAGCTGTCCGATCATGGCCTTGAGCAGTTGTATTCGGCCGATTTTACGGATGACGAAATTGATGTGATCTTCAGGAAGATCCGCCATAATTATACGCTGATGCCGCTGGAAATATTGAAGTTCAAGTCGGCGATGCTTTACTATTTCGCACAATGGGATCATGAAAAAGGTTGGGTACAGCAGTTTCACATCGGCGCGTTACGTAATAACAATTCCAGGGCATTGGCTAATCTTGGCCCGGATACAGGATGGGATTCCATTGGCGATTTTAGCCAGGCAAGAGTGCTATCGCGCTTCCTGAATAACCTGGATAAGGATGATCATCTGGCAAAAACTATCATTTATAATCTGAACCCTGCTGATAACGAGGTGATGGCTTCCATGATCGGCAATTTTAACGATGGCTCGGTTGCCGGTAATGTACAATTTGGTTCGGCCTGGTGGTTTTTGGATCAGAAGGATGGGATGACAAAGCAAATGAACGCGCTGTCAAACATGGGTCTGCTGAGCCGAATGGTGGGCATGCTGACTGATTCACGCAGCTTCTTGTCGTTCCCTCGCCACGAGTATTTCAGACGTTTGCTGTGCAATCTGTTTGGTGAGGATATCGATAATGGAGAATTACCGGACGACATAGAATGGACGGGTAAGATTGTTCAGAATATTTGTTACTACAATGCCAAAAACTATTTCGAATTTTAGGCCATGGCCGATTCATTGAAAATAGCTTCAAAGGGCAAGGCGCTCACCTTCGGCGAGCTGCTGCTACGTATTTCACCGGATGATGAGGGCCAATGGCTGAAGGACAACCAGTTCCCGTTTTTCATTGCCGGCGCCGAGCTGAATGCTGCTACTGCACTTGCGCTTTGGGGAGTTCCAAGCAAATATGTTACCGCTTTACCGGATAACGGCATGGCCAGGCAGATCGTGGCTTTTGAGGAGCAGCAAGGCATTGAAATATCCGTTCGCTACCATGGCAGTCGGTTGGGCTTATACTTTCTCACTAAAGGAAAAGATCTGAAAAACGACGCCCTGATCTATGATCGCGCTTATTCAGCATTTTCTGAATTGAAACCGGGGATGATCGACTGGGATAAAGAATTCGAAGGTGTAAGCTGGTTTCATTTTAGCGCGATTTGTCCGGCTATCAGTCATAATATTGCCGATGTTTGTGAGGAAGCCCTAAGGGTTGCATCGGAGAAAAACATCATCGTTTCCATCGATCTGAATTACCGTTCCAAGCTCTGGAAATTTGGCAAGGAACCAGTGGACATCATGCCCCGCCTGGTTCAATACTGCGATGTGGTAATGGGCAATGTTTGGGCAGCCGAAGCGATGCTGGGCATACCGGTTACGCCGAATATTCATGAATCTGGCCAAAGGAGCATTTATTTGAAGGAAGCATTAAGAACTTCGGAGGAGATAGTTCGCCAATATCCCAAATGTAAAGCTGTGGCCAACACCTTTCGTTTTGATGGTAAGGCAGAAGTAGACTACTACGCGGCCTTATATACCGGAGGCGAATTTTACAGTTCGAACGAGTACAGTGCATCGCACATCATCAACAAAGTAGGCAGCGGCGATTGTTTTTTGGCGGGTTTGATCTATGGGTTTTATAATGACCTCGGTCCCGAGCAAACTTTGGAGTTCGCTACCGCCGCCGCTTTCGAAAAGTTGTTCATAGAAAGCGACGTCACCAATTTAGGAGTAAAAGAAATTTGGAACAGAGTTAAGTAGTTGATTGAGTTGGACTAAGTTGATTAGGTTGGGCTTTTTGAACTTAATCAACTCAATCCAACCTAATCAACCCAATCAACTAAAAAATGAAGGATAAACAAACCGTACTCGACGCGCTTGTAAAGCAGGGCATGCTTCCACTGTTTTTTTACGAAGATGTTGAAGTAAGTCTGCAAGTAGTACGCACCTTATACAGGGCCGGCGTGCGGGTGATGGAATATACTAACCGCGCTAAGGAGGCTTTTGAGAATTTCAAGATATTAAAAGCTGCGGTGGATAAGGAAATGCCCGATTTTTATTTCGGGGCAGGAACGATCAAAACCAAAGAGGATGCCATCCGGTATACCGAGGCAGGTGCTGACTTGATTGTTGCTCCAACTATCAATCCCGAAGTTGGTAAAGTAGTGAACGATCTGGGCGGTTTGTGGATCCCTGGTTGCATGACCCCTACTGAGATACATCTGGCACAAGAAAATGGCGCTGCGCTCATCAAAATATTCCCGGCAAACGTGCTGGGACCTGGCTTTGTATCTGCAGTTTCAGATGTGTTTAGAGGACAGCTATTTATGCCAACCGGCGGCGTCGACCTTAATCAGGAAAATATGAGTGGCTGGTTCAAAGCAGGCGTTTGTGCTTTGGGGATGGGTAGCAAACTCATCAGCAAACAGGTGCTGCAAAATAAGCTCTACGACCAGCTTTATGCCGACACAGTAAAGGCATTAGAACTGGTTAAAATCTCCCGATAAGCATGAACCAAAAGCCAGGGAATTATCGATGGGTTATCTGTGCGTTGATATTTTTTGCGACGACAGTGAATTATATCGATCGGCAGGTGATCAGTTTACTAAAGTCGACCCTGACGAAGGATTTCCGCTGGAATGATGCCGATTATGCCAACATCGAGATCGCCTTTAAGATAGCCTATTCAATTGGATTACTTTATTCCGGCCGACTTATCGACCGTCTGGGTACCAAAATGGGCTATTTCTTCGCTACATTTTTATGGAGTGCCTCAGCCATTCTTCACGCTGCCGTTAATAGTACTTTTGGTTTTATAGCTGTACGGTCTGCATTAGGCATAAGCGAAGCCGGCAACTTCCCCGCCGCTATCAAAACCGTAGCCGAGTGGTTTCCAAAAAAAGAACGTGCTCTTGCAACAGGAATTTTTAATAGTGGTACTTGCATCGGTGCCATTATTGCCCCGCTTACTGTCCCTTTTATCGTAGCAACGTGGGGGTGGCGGTGGGCATTTGTCATCACCGGTTCTATAGGATTTATCTGGCTTGCCTTATGGTTGATGTTCTATGAGATTCCAGCACGACAAAAACGGCTTTCCAAAGAAGAACTCGACTACATTAATAGCGATAAAGACGAGCTGGTTGAGGCCACTGATGTCAACCCAAAAATACCATGGGCCAAACTGCTTCGCTACAGACAAACCTGGGCTTTCTCGATAGGTAAATTCCTGACAGATCCCATCTGGTGGTTCTATTTGTTTTGGCTGCCAGATTTTTTGGAAAGCGAGTACGGATTAAAAGGTGAAGCAATCGCCATACCTGTTGCGTTGGTTTATACCATCGCCGGTATAGGCAGCATTTATGGAGGGTACCTACCTAAAAGTTTGATTGAGCGAGGCTGGGCTGTTTTTAAGGCCCGAAAAACATCGATGCTTATTTATGCTTTTGCCGTAGTACCGATCATTTTCGCGCAGGTATTGGGTCAGCTGAACATGTGGCTGGCTGTCATGATTATCGGTCTTGCAGCTGCGGCTCATCAGGCGTGGAGCGCCAATATTTTCACAACCGTATCCGATATGTTCCCAAAAAAGGCTGTTGGCTCTGTAACGGGTCTTGGAGGTATGTTTGGTTCAGTGGGCAGCGTGTTCCTGTCGCTGTTTGTGCAGAAGAATATGTTCGTGCACTACAGAGCCATTCACCACATCGAGATAGCTTACTATATCATGTTCGCGGTGTGCGGAGGGGCATACTTGCTGGCATGGATCATCATGCACATCCTCGTGCCTAGGATGAAACCAGTGGACCTTTGATCATTCAGCCACGCAGGTTGGAGAATGTTTCACCGGGAAGTTAATCGAGCTTGCAATAAAGCATAGTTCGCTTGCCTTGTGATGTAACTCATTCGCTTTGTCGATCATAGAAGCATCTTTTACCGTTACCACCGGATTTAACATTACTTCCGTAAAATGACCGCCGCCGCCAGGGGTTTCGGCCATGGTTCCGGTTGCATTATCTTTGTAATCCGTAACCACCACGCCATTAACGACGCATACATGCAGGTATGAAAGCATATGGCAGGTAGAAAGAGCCGCCACCATGAATTCTTCGGGATTGTACCGGGTTTTGTCGCCGCGAAAAGCCGGATCAGACGAACCCGCTATTTCGGCCTTATCGACTGCCTGTATGGTATGGTTTCTATCGTACGCACGGTAGTCGCTGGTGCCGGTACCGCGGTTGCCGGTCCAGGTAATAGATATATTATAGTTATGTTCTCGTCCCATAAGCAATATTAGCCATAATTTTGTATCAATAAGGTCATTGCCGGGTAATGAATCACCCCAATAGGGTGAGTTATTTATTTTTTAAATAAACGTAATTTGATAGTACATTTAGGTTTGCGGGTATTTGAGTAAAAGGTTAAACATAAGGAACAAACATTTTTCCGCCAGCTTTGGACGGACGGCATGGTTTTGTGCTTTTATGTTAATGAGCATCTTCTGCAGTGCTCAAAAATATGCCTTTACGCATTATGATATTGAGGACGGCCTTCTGGAATCGCAGGTAAATAGTCTGACCCTCGATCATGAGCATCGTTTATGGATAGCCACCTATGGCGGAGCTTGTCGTTTCGATGGTAAAGAATTCATCGCCTATACCCGGCAAAACGGTCTTCCCACCAACTTTGTCGATTGCGTTTTCACGGGCAAGGACGATAACCAGTGGTTCGGCACACAAAACGGCCTGGTAAAGCTGGTTAATAAAAAGCTGATTCCTATCAAACTCCCAGACAGCCTGGATAACCGACGAGTAAGGAATATTGTGCAGGAC
>JAICXZ010000285.1 GCA_025934475.1 Mucilaginibacter sp.
AATTGTCTGTAAATACTGATATCTTCCGGATCAAGTACGTCTCCGATGCGAACTTCCGAAGTAACTGCCTGCGTACCTTCATTGACACCACCTGTAACAGCTATGTGTGAGTGCTCATCAACCACTCCGGGTGAGATATGCTTGCCAGTTGCATCGACGACCTTAGCGCCTGTCGGAGCGGCGAGGTTTTTACCGATCGCCTTTATTTTCCCGTTCTCGATAAGCACATCGGTATTTTTCAGGATACCCTCTTTTTCGTTGGTCCAAATGGTGCCATTTTTAAATAAAGTGGTCTCCTGTTTTGGTAAGGCTGTATTGCCATATGGAGCAAAGGGGTAAACTACCGGCCCAACCTCGGTATTCGGCTTTGGTTCCGGTTCCTTTTTTTCGGGCGTGTATGCGCCGGCAAAAGTAGCTGTCCAGCGGGTGAAGGTGCCATCAGGCAGTACAGCATCGCCGCTCATGGCAAGTGGCGAAGTAGAGGTAATATAACCGCTCAGGCGGATGTTACCTGCAGGCTTATTTTTCAGATCGAAATAAATAGTCACCAGGTCGCCGCTGCGGGTGATGGTCCCTTTTGCGCGTACGCTGTCGGCGCCGGTGCGTTCAACATTCAAATCATATGATCCGGGAGTGCCGCCAATCTTTAATTTGATATTCGCCAGCCCATCGCCTGCAAGATTATAATTACCGCGCAGGTCAGTCACGTCCATATGGCTTACCACATACTGACGACCTTCAACCCAATTCTCATAAATGATATTATCTTTTTCGAATAAGTCGTCGGAAGTGATGATAAAGTTGGCTAGTTTGCCTTTTGTCAAAGTGCCAAGTTTATCACTTACGCCAAGCATTTCTGCAGGGATTTGTGTCAACGACATCAACGCCTGTCTTTCGCTCAGCCCGTAATCCATTGCCGACCGGAGGTTGGTCCAGAAATCTCGCGCATTTTGCAAACCATAGGAAGTAATGGCAAATCTGATCCCAGCCTTTTCTAATGTGGCAGGATTAGTCGGCGCCAGTTCCCAGCTTTTCAACTGCTCATAGCTGATGTTTTTTGCATCCAACGGATCTTCGATATCATAAGCCTCAGGGAAATTAAGCGGAATAATAAAGCTGCTTCCCGTACCCTTCATGGCATCTATGCGGCGGTACTCTTCGCCATCGGTTTTGAAAATATATTGCTTGCCGAATTCCTTAGCTATCTTATCAGCGCGAAGTACATTCAGTGGGTCACTCGCCTCAAATATCTGCGGCAGATTTTGCTGTTTGTTGAATTCAGCCAGCGAGATGTTGTATTCTTCTTTTTGATTCTTGTACCATTCGGCATCATAGTAGGTCTGGCGCAATACAGCTATGCTACCCATCAGCGATGATGGGTAGTTGGTTGCTGCCGTCCCTTTACTAAACGAATAGTGGGCCGCGGCCTCATCGTTAATCATTACCATATTGTCGCGCTCGTCGCCCAGCGAAACCACAACGGAGGTGCCCCGAGCAATACCATCATGGATCAAAGATTGAACGGCCCCAAACCCGTTCTTCTTTAGCTCTTCGGCTTTTGATTCATCGGCATGAAAGATTGACCTGGCGTTCATTTCGGGCCGAATGGCTTCGTTCCAATTATAGGCGCCCGCTTTGGTTGATACCGGGGTTATAGCAAATCGCCCGTTAAATGATTGCCGCGGCAACTCGGGGAGGCCATAACTGGTATAGGCGTCGATCAGCCCCGGGTAAATGTATTTTCCTTTCAAGTCAATTACTACGTACCCTTTCGGAATAGTTATGCCTTGTCCAACGGATTCGATCACACGATCCTTCACAAGGAGTACGCCATTGTTAATGGTTTGATTGGCGCTTACTACAATATCGGCATTGGTAAAGGCATACTGTCCGGGCCGTATATCCCAGGCTCCATTGACAGGAAAGGTTTGCTGGGCCCGGCCTATATAAAATGCACAGAGCGCCCAGCACAGAAGTAAAAGTTTCTTCATGTGAGAGTTCAGTTTGCCACTAAGTTATTTAAACATTTGGCACACTAACCAATTTTGTGAGCCATCATCATATATTTGTTACATCTTTGTTACAGACGGCTGAACAAAGTTTGTTGCCTGCTTTTTACTTTTCACAAAAATTGATCAAATGAGCGCTTATAAATTTCTCCTCGAACTTCACTCGGGCTTCAGGTACATTGTACTAGTATTATTGTTGTTGGCTATCATCCGCGCCTGGGCCGACTGGCTGGGAAACAAAACCTATAGCGAAGGCAATCGCAAGCTAAACCTGTTTACCTTGATTTCGGTACATACCCAGCTGCTGATCGGATTGATACTTTATTTCATGAGTCCTTTTGTTCAATTCAACAGCGACACCATGAAGGTTCACGATACCCGCTATTGGACTGTTGAACACCTAACAGGTATGATTATAGCTATCGTTCTGATCACGATTGGGCACAGCAGGTCTAAAAAGATGTTATCGCCGATGTTAAAGCATAAGTCGATAGCGATATTTTATACTTTGGGCCTGGTTATTATCGCAGCCGTTATCGTTATGAGTGGCAGGGGATTGGTTGGGATGACGCATTAATCTCCACTAACCCCGTCTACTTAATTGAATATTTTTTTAGAAAAAATTTGCTAATTCAAATTTCTTTCTAAATTTGTGACCGCGATGATTAAAACCTACAAGAACAATAGCTGGTGGCACCTTGAAAAAGGCAGCCGGTCACGTTCTTGATAAGAAATACTAATCAATTGTAAACCTAATATGAACCCGGCGCCAACCACGCCGGGTTTTGTATTTTATAATGCGACTGAAAAACTGAAATGAAAAAATATAAAATTACTACTACTACCAAAAAGCTCCTGGCCGACACTACCACGCCGGTGAGCATCTACCTGCGGTTGCGCGACGTGTTTCCAAATTCGCTGCTGCTCGAAAGCTCCGATTATCACAGTCGCGAAAACAGCCTGAGTTATATTTGCTGTGAACCGATAGCGGGATTTGTGCTCATCGATAGCCAGTTGAAACTAAGCTATCCCGACGGAGTCATCGAAACCAAATCAAAAAGCACCTTCGATCTTGTAGATGAGATTCGAAACTTTGTCGGAGGTTTTGATGTGGAGGACAACCCCTCCAAGATATTATTTAATGGTTTGTTTGGTTACTTTACGCACGAGGCTGTTGAGCATTTCGAAACCATTCGCCTGAAAGAGATCAAGGACGATCCTCGCAAAATTCCGACGATGCAATACCATATATATAGATATATTGTTGCCATTGATCATTTTAAGAACGAGTTACACATCTTCGAGAACCAGCCCGACGGGCAGCCGGTTAACGGCGGCCTCCAAAAACTCGAATACCTGATCAAGAATAAAAACTTTCCCGAATATCATTTTAAAAGCAATGGCGATGAAGAATCGAGTTTGACGGGTGAAGAATTTATGGCTGTGGTAGAAAAGATGAAACAGCATATCTACCGGGGTGATGTTTTCCAGATCGTACCGTCGAGGCCTTTTTCGAGAAAGTTTTTAGGGGATGAGTTTAACGTTTATCGCTCTTTGAGATCGATCAACCCCTCGCCATACCTGTTCTATTTTGATTATGGCGATTTCAGGATATTCGGTTCTTCGCCGGAGGCGCAGATCACTATCAAAAATAACGTCGCAAGCATTTTCCCAATCGCCGGCACTTTCAAACGCAGCGGCGATGACCTAAAAGATGCCGAAATTGCTCAAAGGCTGGAGAATGACCCAAAGGAATCAGCAGAGCATGTGATGCTCGTGGATCTGGCTCGCAACGATCTGAGCCGTCATTGCGAACAAGTTGAAGTGAAGGCCTTTAAGGAAGTTCAATATTATTCGCACCTGATCCACCTGGTATCACATGTGAGCGGCAAACTACGCGATGATGTGTCATCGTTCAAAATTGTAGCGGATACTTTTCCGGCTGGTACGCTTAGCGGCGCTCCGAAATACCGGGCAATGGAGATCATTGACGAAAACGAAAAGAGCAAGCGCAGCTTTTACAGCGGTGCGATTGGCTACTTTGGGTTTAATGGCGATTTTATTCATGCCATCATGATCCGTTCATTCCTGAGCAAGAATAATACGCTGCACTACCAGGCGGGAGCTGGGATTGTAGCCGACTCGGTACCGGAAAGTGAGTTGAAAGAAGTAGACAATAAGATCGCGGCATTGCGTAAAGCAATCGAGATGGCGGAGAGTTTGTGATTAGTTAATTAGTGATTAGAGATTAGTTTAAATGTTAAAATATTAAAGCTCCCCTCCTGAGAGGGGTTGGAGGTGTGTTACAATGAAAATATTAATAATAGATAATTACGATTCCTTCACCTATAATTTGGTGCATTTGGTAAACGAGATTGGTTTGCAATGTGATGTTTGGAGGAACGACAAATTTGCGATTGAGGATGTGGATGCGTATAGTCACATCATTCTTTCACCCGGTCCGGGTATACCTTCGGAAGCCGGTTTGCTTTTGCAGGTGATAGAAAAGTATGCTCCGACCAAAAGCATATTTGGCGTGTGTTTGGGTCAGCAAGCTATTGCGGAAGCGTTTGGTGGCAAGCTGTTCAATTTAAGCCGTCCGATGCATGGAATAGCTACCCCTATCCGGGTTACCGACCCGCACGAAAAGCTTTTTGCCGGACTACCCCAAAGCTTTAAAGTGGGCCGGTATCATTCCTGGGTTGTTGACAACGATGGCTTACCCGATTCATTTTCAGTAACCGCCATCGACGAGCAGGATAACAGCATCATGGCATTGCACCATAAGCAATATGACGTGCGTGGTGTACAGTTTCATCCCGAGTCGGTGCTGACGGAGTATGGTAAGGCCATGATGAAAAACTGGTTAACGCCTGAGCCAACAGAAGGCAGTGACGAGCGTGTTGAGGCTCACTTTGTTAAAATTTAATATAATTGCAGATCAAAAATAATTTGTCCGCCCGAGGGTGGAACTTTGGGGTATGAGTATACTTGATACGATAGTCGCGCATAAAAAGAAAGAAGTACAATCAGCTAAAAAGAACGTTTCCTATATCAGCCTGGAAGAGTCGGAATATTTTCACCGGGACGTTTTATCCTTTCGGGACTTTTTGCTGGATCCTGATCGTACAGGTATTATTGCTGAGTTCAAGCGTAAATCACCTTCAAAGGGCATTATCAATGATAAAGTTACGGTGGAAAATGTAACTACCGGCTATGCATCGGCGGGAGCATCGGCGTTATCGGTGTTGACAGATCGCCAGTTTTTCATGGGCCGTAAAGTCGACTTGCAGCGCGCCCGTAAAGCCAATAAAATTCCTATCCTGCGCAAGGATTTTATGATTGATGA
>JAICXZ010000199.1 GCA_025934475.1 Mucilaginibacter sp.
CAATGCCAGTCCACTGGTTTCGCCAACTTTTTCTGCAGAACGATTGCTTGGTACCAATCCCATGTGCTATGGCTTCCCGGCCGGGAAGTATCCACCGGTGATTGTAGATATGGCAACATCGGCTGCTGCCAACGGAAAACTGGAGATCGCCCAACGCCAGGGCAAATCAGTACCCGAAGGATGGATACAGGATAAGCAAGGCAATCCTACTACCGATCCTCACGCACTTAAATCGGGCGGGGCATTGCTTCCCCTGGGTAGCGATCGCGATCATGGCAGTCACAAAGGTTTTGGCCTGAGTGCGACTGTCGACGTTCTTTCCGCAGTATTATCCGGTGCAAACTATGGTCCATGGGTACCACCATTTGTAGCTTTCCTGGAGCCGCCGAATGATCCGGTTGGTTCTGGTATCGGCCACTTTTTAGGTGCAATGCGGGTAGATGGCTTCCGTCCCGTCGAAGAATTCAAATCACATATGGACAATTGGATTGAACGTTTCAAATCGTCTAAAACAATTGATCCGGATCAAAAAGTTATCATTCCCGGCGAACCTGAAGCGGAAGCGGAAGCTGACCGGAAAATTAATGGAATTCCACTAGTCGATGCAGTCGTAAACGACTTGAACGAATTGGCTGAACGAATTGGCATAGAGAAACTTTAATTTCTGCTTGTCATGCTTAGTTGTAAAATCCGGGGCCTCTGAAGGTGAAACGATAAGAAAAAGGGTGTCAGCCCGAGCCTGTCGAAGGGTGGTGCGGAAAGGCCTTTGCCCACCATGCTTCGACGAGCTCAGCACGACAGTCACCGCACGAAAACTAACTTGTCATGGGTAGCAATAGCGAAGCATATTATCGACTATATATAAACGATATGCAATCGGCTACCGGCTCAGCTGAATAAGATTCTTCGCTACGCTCAGAATGACAGTCGGGAGTTCAATCCACCCCTTTAAACAACCTGCTCCACCTGATCCTGTGCAGAAAATCGGCGTCACTGTCCCAGCTCATCCAAACAAACAAGGCACGGCCAACGATATGATCTTCCGGTACAAAACCCCAGAAACGGCTATCTGCTGAATCATGGCGATTATCGCCCATCATCCAGTAATAGTTCATTTTAAAGGTATAGCTGTCGGTTTTTTGGCCGTTGATGTAAATATCTTTACCCTTTATCTCTAACTTATTATTTTCGTACACCTGTATGGCGCGGGCATAGATCGGGAATGTCATGCTATCGAGCTTAACGGTCCAGCCTTTCTTTGGGATGATAACCGGCCCAAAGTTGTCCTGGTTCCATCCATAATTAGGTAGTTTGCCGGGCAATTGAGTATAAGCCGGATAACTAGAGTTTGAAGGGAAAACCGGATCGGTAGCTTGACCCTTTTTCGCAATATTAGGTGTTACCGACTTAACATTGGAGTAGCCTTTCAGGGTATTGGCAGCATCTTTGGTCATGAAGAAATAACCTAAGTTGTTGCCATAGTCGGATATATCCAGGTCTTGTTTTATTTGTGGATTTAGATCGATGCCTGAGGTATTAACCGTATAGTCAATTTGCTCACCTGGAGGATTTGGGGCTGCCTTGCCATTTACATAAACCTGGGCATCAACAACACTCAGCGTATCGCCCGGGGTGCCCTGGCAGCGTTTAATATAGTTTTCTTGTTTATCTACAGGTCTGTACAAAGGCGAATCAGCGTCCATTGGATAGTTGAACACCACCACGTCTCCCTTCTTGACATCGCTTAAGCCAGGCAAGCGATAGTAAGGTATTTTAATGCCATCCCAATAAGATTTGACATTGAAAACCGGTAAAGTATTATGCGCAAACGGAAATGAAACCGGTGTTTCGGGTAAGCGGGGGCCATAGTTTACCTTGCTTACAAACAGGAAATCGCCAACCAGCAACGAGCGTTCCATCGAGGGCGTAGGTATGGTATAGGCCTCAATAAAAAAGGTACGGATAAGCGTTGCAGCGATAACAGCGAAAATGATCGCTTCAGTCCATTCACGTGTTGTTGATTTCTTAAGCGATTTCTTGTGCTGTTCCTTGAATTCCGGACTTACCGAAGGGCCTAAATATTTAACTTGTTTATCATTGCCCCATTTAATAAGGTAAATAAAAGGCAAGAGAATTCCGGCTGCGTGTTCCCTGAAGGAGAATTTTCCGAATGATTTCAAAAAATCGATCAATATACCGAGGCCGATTAAAATGCCTAGTCCGGGAACCAGGTATAAAATGGTCCACCACCATGGCCGGCCAACTATTTTGGTCATGATGTAAAAGTTCCATATCGGAATGATGCCATTCCATCCGGGTATACCAGCTTTTTCATATAATTTCCATAGGCCGATGTAAGGAAGAATAATGAAGCCTATAAAAGCAATAAGGAGTTCTACTATGTTCACGCTCAGTATTTTTGGGGCTAAAGTAAATGTTATATTCCGAAATCAAACATTTGATCCACTGAAAAGAAGCCTTTTTTAGGCTGTACCCATTCGGCTGCCAGAACGGCGCCCAGCGCAAAACCGTTACGGTTATGGGCAGTATGTTTGAATTCGATCGAATCGACTTCTGAATCGTAGATAACCGTGTGGGTGCCGGGGACGTTTTCGATCCTGAATGATTCGATCAATAGCTGGTCGTTCTTAACATGGTCGCTTTTGTCTTCGTCGCCCTCAGCGGTGAGCATATTCACCCATTCTTTTTTTGATTTGATGTTTTCAAAGATCCCCTCGGCGATGGTGATAGCGGTACCACTGGGAGAATCGAGCTTTTGGGTATGATGGATTTCTTCAACCTGTACATCATAGTAAGGGTAATTACTCATCATTTTTGCCAAAACCTTATTAACGTGGAAGAATATATTTACACCTACGCTAAAATTGGAACCATAAAGCATGGTGCTGCCGTTTTCGAGGCAATCCTTTTTCAAGTCGGGGATGTGTTCATACCAGCCTGTGGTGCCTACTACCACTGGAACCCCGGCTTCAAAACAATGCATAATATTGCTTAAAACCGATCCAGGGGTACTGAATTCTATCGCCACATCAGCCTTTTTCAGGTTTTCGACGTTGAGCTCCTGCTGATTATAAAAATCTATTTTCAATACAATGTTATGCTTGCGGTCGGTAGCGATCTTTTCGATGATCTTACCCATTTTTCCGTAGCCTAATAAAGCGATATTCATTATTCGTGATTTGCGTTATAAACCATCTAAGGTATATATAAAATTTGCTTTGTTTTAACAGGTGCAACAATTTTTGGGCAAATGATTTTACCTGAATGTAAAGGTAACGGTTATGCCGGGAGCAATGTTGCCTATGCTTGTATATCCATACAATTGCTGGTTGATGATTCCTGGCTTTACCTTGATGCTTAGGTTGTTATCCATAGTGAAGCGCTGCTGGAATTTGGCGTCGATATAGGCATCGATCATCTGGATACCCCAGGCGCCAATAAAACCAAGTATGCCCAGGTCCCGGTCCCGGCGGAAGGTATCTAAGTCGTTTAGGACGTCGGTGTCTTGTAGCTGTGCAAAATCGGGATTACGGCCAACTGATTGACCTTTTTCGCGAAGTTCAGCCTCTTTCAGAAACAGCTTGTAATATTTTTCGTTGTAGACAACTACGTCCACAAGCAATCCCAAACCGGCGTATACAAACGGCACTTTCCACCAGCGGTGGTTGTATAGCTGGCCCCAGCCAGGGATCACCCCCGAGCGGAATAGCGCTTTTTTAGGATCGTGTGTGGAATCGGGGTGATAAACCTTGCCTTTGGTAATCGGCGGTATGTATTTTTTTTGCGGAACCGTATCATGCTTTTGTATCGCGCTATCGGCTTTGCTTTTAGCCACGGTAGTATCGGGCTTTTGAGCTTTAGCGGCAAAAACTATTCCGGTGAAAAAGCAGATGAAGAACAGAATTTTGTACATTCTTACCAATCCAGCATTTCGAGGATGCGGTTAAGATCGTCTTCCGACAAGAATGGGATCTCAATCGAGCCTTTACCCTGGCTGTTTACTTTTAATTTTACTTGAGTACTGAATTTTGAAGCCAGGTCAGATTGTATTTTCTGAACCTGGAACGATAATGGTTCGGGTTGCTTGCCTTCTTTCTTTACGGTCGACCGTTGCAGATCGCGCGCCATCTCTTCCACTTTACGCACCGACAGGCCATCCTGGTTGATCAGTTTATGGATGTATAACTGTTTTGCAGGGTCATTTATTGTAATGAGCGCACGTGCATGCCCCATACTAATTTGTCCGTCGCGGATTGACGCCTGGATGGCAGGTGGTAATTTCAACAGCCTCAGATAGTTGGTAACGGTAGAGCGATTTTTACTCACGCGTTCGCCAAGCTCCTCCTGTTTCAGGTGGCATTCGTCAATCATCCTCTGAAAACTTAGCGCAACCTCAATGGCATTCAGGTTTTCACGCTGAATGTTTTCTATGAGTGCCATTTCCAGCATTTGCTGGTCGTTAGCGGTGCGTACATAAGCCGGAATTTGAGTTAAGCCAGCCTGTTTAGACGCGCGTAAACGGCGCTCACCTGATATCAATTGATAACGATGCTGATTAACTCTGCGAACCGTAATCGGTTGTATCAACCCTTGTAATTTGATTGAATCAGCAAGCTCAGCCAGTGCCTCGATATCAAAATCGGTACGTGGTTGAAACGGGTTAACCTCTATCTCACTGATATTTATTTCGCTTACCGAGCCCATGGGGTTCACCTCAGCAGGGCCGGTCTTTAATTCAGTTTTATTCGGTAGTACACTTACAGAATCATTCAACAGGGCGCTTAATCCCTTTCCCAAAGCATTTCTCTTCTCTGCACTCATTTTATATTGTTTCCGTCGTCGCTACAGTTTCATTTTTTAACAGCCCGTTCTTACGAACGATCTCACGGGCCAGGTTAAGGTAGTTGATGGCTCCCTTACAGGTTGCGTCGTGCATAATCACCGACATACCGAAGCTCGGCGCCTCGCTCAGGCGGGTGTTGCGCTGAATAATGGTTTCGAAAACCATGTCCTCGAAGTGATTTTTCACTTCTTCAACCACCTGATTTGACAGGCGCAGACGTACATCATACATGGTCAGCAATATGCCTTCGATCTCAAGTGAAGTATTCAAACGGTTTTGTACAATCTTAATTGTGTTCAACAATTTGCCCAAACCTTCCAACGCGAAGTACTCACACTGAACCGGGATGATCACCGAATCCGCAGCGGTTAAAGCGTTAATCGTAATCAAACCCAGCGATGGTGAACAATCGATGATGATAAAATCATATTCGCCACGCAGACCATCGAGCACGGCTTTCATCTTGTATTCGCGGTCCGTGAGGTTGATCATTTCGATTTCGGCACCTACCAAATCGATATGGGCCGGAAGCAGATCGAGATTCGGCGTCTCGGTCTTTTGGATCGCCTCATGCGGGTCTACCTGGTTGATCACGCACTCGTAGATACTGTTCTTGATGGAACGCGGATCATAACCAATACCCGAAGTTGAGTTGGCCTGTGGATCGGCGTCAACCAATAAGGTTTTGTACTCCAGTACCGCCAAACTTGCGGCAAGGTTAATGGAAGATGTAGTTTTTCCAACGCCGCCTTTCTGGTTGGCTAAAGCAATTATTTTACACATGCGATATATCCCAATTTTTATTACAGGCCGGTTACATACTACAAAAAACCAGAAGCGGGTTTTCTGTTTTCGAAAACGTATTTTTACCGGCGCTAAAGATACGCATTTAAACCGATACGGAAATCCACAGCTTGTGGCAAATTACAAACAAAACGAGCCGAAAGCTGAAAGCATGTGTGAGCAAAAAGCCAAAAGCTGAAAGCATAAAGCGGAAGATTTACCTTTCGGCTTTGGGCTTTATGCTTTCAGCTCAAACATTTGCTTTTGGCTTTGGACTTTCGGCTTTAAGCTAAAAATAACAATGATCACCATTATATCATCTACAAACCGTCCCGGGAGCTCGACACTAAAAGTGGCTCAATATTACCAAAAGCAACTTCACGAAAGGCGAGTTGAGGCTGGCTTGCTATCGCTGGCGCAACTGCCATCCAATCTGATTCAAACCGACCTTTATGGTAATCGCAGTAAAGAGTTTGAACCTGTACAGGATATGATAACTAAAACCGACAAGTTTATTTTTATTATCCCCGAATATAACGGCAGCTTCCCAGGGGTGTTGAAGGTTTTCATTGATGCCTGCTCGTTTCCGGAAAGTTTTTATGATAAAAAGGCGGCGCTTGTGGGTGTATCATCGGGTAAGTATGGCAACATTCGGGGAGTCGATCATTTTACTGGCGTATGCCACTATATCCATTTAAATGTGATGTCCCTGAAACTGCATATTGCTGCTATTCACAAAGAGCTGGATGCAGAAGG
>JAICXZ010000817.1 GCA_025934475.1 Mucilaginibacter sp.
ACTACCGACTTTTTTATGCCCATTGTGGACGACCCCTATGATTTCGGCCGGGTTGCATCAGCCAATGCCATCAGCGATGTGTATGCCATGGGAGGGAAGCCGGTATTGGCCATCGCCATCTTAGGTTGGCCGATAGACAAGCTGCCACCCGAAACTGCTCAAAAAGTGCTGGAAGGATCAAGAGCTATTTGTGCCGAAGCCGGAATAAGCCTGGCCGGCGGTCACAGTATTGATTGCCCCGAGCCGGTGTTCGGCTTGGCGGTGAATGGATTGGTTGATATTAAAAATTTGAAGCAGAACTCTACAGCAACGGCAGGTTGCCGGTTATATCTTACCAAGTCTTTAGGTGTAGGCATTTTAACGACGGCGCAGAAAAAGGGTATCCTGAAAGCGGAGCATGCTTCGCTTGCTTTCGACAGCATGGTGAAACTAAATAGCATAGGCGAACTGCTGGGTAAGCTGGATTATATAAAAGCTATGACCGACGTTACGGGATTTGGCCTTTTGGGGCACCTTTCGGAAATGTGTGAGGGGAGCGGCTTACAGGCCGTAGTTGAGTTTGATAAGGTGCCAAAGATTGGTGTAATAGATGAATATCTTGATTTGGGCAGCGTTCCGGGAGGAACTAACCGTAATTGGGCAAGCTACGGGCACAAAATAAGTGAACCGACCGAAAGACAAAGACACATTCTGGCCGATCCGCAAACCAGTGGAGGCTTACTGGTGGCCGTTGAGCAGGGTTATGAAAAAGACTTCGAGCGATTGCTACATGAACAAGCGGTTCCGCGACAGAACATTGTAGCCTTTGGATGGCTCGAAGAGCAAACGGGCGGTACCCTGATCGATGTGATCTAAAAAAATAAAGGCTGATGGTAAAACACCATCAGCCATTTTCCCGGTTTGTGGTATGTTTTTTAACTAGTCGTCGCCGTGGTCATGATGGTCCTCTCTCCATTCCGCATGGCCGCAGCCCGAAATATTGGCAAGGATCTTGAAGTAAAGCCACGAGTTCGACGTTTTGCTGATGACGATTCCTCCATTGGTTAGGGTGGCTTTATCGAGATCAGCGGCAGTAATGCCATTCATCAGCTTGTCTAGCGCTATATCTACCAGCGCAGTTACGGTAGCAGTGCCGTTAAGGTCAATATTTTTTTCTTCTACCTTAATCCTGGCATCGCTCATCAGATCGAATTGGATCGGCACTGTTTTCCCGCTGTCGGTCTTAAATGTACCGGTCAGCTTTAATGGAATAGTATCCGTACTCGAATGATCAAGGAACGCTGTAACTTCGATCTCTTTGTAAATGCCGGTATCCAGTGTTACATAAGTAGTCACCGGGCTCACGCCGAATAAGTTGACAGTTGTTAAATTGTTGGATTCAATCTCGATCGAAACGCCATTTCTGCGTGCTTCAAATGAGAATTTACTTACGTCGGCAGTGCCTGCGGTCCAGACCAAACCGGGAATGGTGTCTGATGCCGGCGTTGCCAGCGTAGTGCCGTTTTTAACGGCTAATTGAAATGATAGTTTTGAACTGCCTGATGCGACAGATCTGGTTGAGCTTTTCTTGCATCCCATCATTGATGCAATAGATAAAGCGATCACGGTGATGATGGTGATCCGGACTGTTTTCATGGGGTGTAAAATTTAACTTTTCTTAATTAATTAAACCTGCGGTAGAACAGGCTGGTTAAATAAATTGGTCATTGCTAAACAGGTAACCTGCTGTATTGTTTCACTTTGGGGATAATTTTATGCACGGGAGCCGGTTAAAAAGGCTTTTTATCCACACTATAGGGCTAGTGACCAGCGGATTGATTAAAATTGCAGCTGAGTATTATGGCTTATAAATACCCGTCGTTTCGACGGTTCGTACCTATCGTTTTTG
>JAICXZ010000660.1 GCA_025934475.1 Mucilaginibacter sp.
ATCACCAGCGTAAGCGACCATTTTGATACCCCCGCATTCCCTGACTTCTTTTCTGGCAAAGCCTGTATAGTTTTCAATAATGCGGCGGGCTGTCCTTCGCGATGATCTCTGTCGGCTCCATGCCCACCCAGGCAAGTACCCAGGCTATTGAACTCGAGGTTATAATAGCCACTTTCATCAAAAGCAATAAAGAATTCCACACAACTATCACGGTAAACGGGTTGATTCGGTTGGGTAAAGCGCGCAAGGGTTTCGGTTTCTTCTACATTGTATTTTAGCAATACTGCATAGCCATCATGAGCGACGGAAAACTCCACTTTAGGTCTATCATCAAATTGGGGCCACGGTACAAAACCAATGACATGTTTTTCCTGGCTATCCAGCAGTCGTGAAATATTTGTTAGTGAAGTATTTGTCTTAACTTCGGAAAGAAAGGGTATTTGCAGGGGTTTTTCGCTCATTCGGCAAGGTATTATTTAAATTTGATTGAATAAAATTGAATAAAAAATTCCAATGTGTGCGCACACATCAATATATTTTCTAATTTAGGCCGAAATAATTTAAACCTACAAATTATGAATCGCAGAGAATTTGTCAAACAAGGCGCTATCGCTACCGCAGGAATTACTTTAATGCCGTCTGGTTCACTTTTTGGCCGCAATGCCGATAAGGTCCGTTTGGGCTATATCGGTGTTGGATTACGGGGCCGAAGCCATATTGGAGAAGGACTTTTGCGGGATGATGTGGAGATAGTCGCCATTTGCGATACACAGGAAAGCTCGCTGCAATTTTGTCGTGAACAATTTAAAAAAGCGGGTAAACCATTACCGAAAGAATACACCGGCGGCCTGGATGCCTACAAAGGTTTGCTGGACAGGAAAGATATCGATGCTGTGATCATTGCCACACCGTGGGAGTTCCATCGTCCGCAGGCTGTTGACGCGATGAAGGCTGGTAAATATGTGGGCTGTGAGGTAATAGCCGGTATATCAGTGGATGATCACTGGGATATTGTGCATACCTCAGAACAAACCGGTATTCCGTACATGACATTGGAAAACGTGTGCTACCGCCGTGACGTGATGGCTGCGCTTAATATGGTTAGGCAAGGTCTGTTTGGTGAGATCATTCACCTGGAAGGCGGTTATCAGCATAATTTAAGGGACGTATTGTTTAACGATGGAAAAACCGACGGGGGCAAAGGCGTATTATACGGACCCAAGGCATTCAGCGAGGCCCAATGGCGCACGCAGTGGAACATCGACCGTAACGGCGACATTTACCCAACGCATGGCGCTGGACCAGTGATGCACTACGCCAATATTACCCGCGGCAACAGATTCACCAACCTGGTTTCATTTGCGTCCAAATCAAGGGGACTTAATGCCTATATCGAGGAGTTATCGCCGGGCAATCCCGAAACGAAGATCAATTTCAAAAATGGTGATGTGGTGACCACCATGATCAATTGCGCTAATGGCGAAACTATCATGCTGAGCCATGACACCCACTTACCTCGTCCTTACTCACTAGGTTTCCGCGTGCAGGGGACCAAAGGCATCTGGATGGATGTAAACCAATCTGTTTATATTGAAAACAAATCTAAAAAGGAAGACGTTTGGGATCCTGCAAAAGAATGGTTTGAGAAATATGACCACCCGCTTTGGAAAAAATACGAAAGCCTGGCAGCAGGTGCAGGTCATGGTGGGATGGACTGGTTTGTGTTCAACGCTTTTGTTGAAGCAGTTAAGAAAAAAGGTCCTACTCCTATTGATGTGTACGACTCTGTAACTATGAGCGTTATTACACCACTTTCCGAAAAATCACTGGCCGAAGGCAATATGCCGCAGGAGTTTCCAGATTTTACCAAAGGAAAATGGAAGGAGCGCAAGAACAATTTTGCGATTGACGACAGCGGGTTTTAAAGCAATATTATTAAGCAAAAGGGGCCAAAAGCCCCTTTTGTTATTTTCATTAATGCGGCCTTAAGCCATTGCTTCTTCTACTTGTTGCGTATTACTCAGCTTAGGTTTTAGAGCCGTGAGCAACGCCACTCCTTTTGGCGATCCCCAGCCGGTTACAGCATCATAGCCTGGCTTAGCTGAGTAGCCGCCACCCTTGCTGGAAATATTATTGCCGGTAGTAATATCATTGCATACCTGTGAACCCAGGGCCGAACTTCCTTCGCTTTGATATAACAGAGGTGTTAAATAACCAACATTTTTGCCCGCAGAAGCGTTGATAAGCGATATAAGTGAGGCCCATAGTGGCGTGGAGGCGCTGGTGCCCCCTACTCCCGGCATCGGTTGCCCATCGGCGAAAACAAAATACCCGGTTGCACCGCTTGCATCTGCAGCTACATCGGGAAGCACCCGGCCATCAATAGCGCCGGGGTTAACCGATGGGATAGTGACATCCTGCCATGAGGGTCTTTGGAAAAATTCGCTGATGCCACCGCCTGACGCTCCGCCGTTGTCGGCCCGCAAACCATCGCCCTGCTTCCAGGCAGTTTCCTTAATGGTATTATTTTTCACTTTGAGGGCCGTTCCGCCAACGGCTAACACATAAGGGCTTGAGGCCGGGAAGTTGACGTGAGCGTGTCCATCGCCAACCTGGTCGTCGGATCCATCATCGCCTGAAGAAACGCAAACCGTAATACCAAGGGTAGCAGCTGCTTTGAGGGACTCGTTTATGGCGTTCATCCCGGCTGCCGACCATATTTCTTCCGGACCTCCCCAGCTTACGGAGATGACCGAAGGGTTATTTTGAGCATCATGAATAGCCGTATCGAAACCATCCACCCAGCCCTGTTCGCTGGTACCCGGGCAGAAATAAACTGCTATGGTCGATTTCGGGCAAACACCTGCAACAACTTCCACATCCAGCATAACCTCAACCTCAGCATGGTCCTTTTGATCTACCACATTGGTTGGGGTGTTGTGAACGCTCAC
>JAICXZ010000365.1 GCA_025934475.1 Mucilaginibacter sp.
CTGTGATATCAGGTCGCCATTGGGTATGATCACTTCAGAACCGTCGCCGGGTGCGAGTTTGCTGGAACGAATGCCGATTTCTTTTACTGTTCCCGTGCGATTGTTTACCTCGATAACGTCTCCGATTTGAATAGGCTTTTCAAAAGCCAGTATCATACCCGATACAAGGTTATTGGTCACATTCTGTAAGCCAAAGCCTATACCAACACCAAAGGCGCTAAAAATAATGGTTAGCTTATCCAGCGGAAAACCCGATGCAGCAACCGCCAGCAGGAAGCCAATGGTAAACACACCGATCCTGATGAGCAGGGTAGAGGCTCGGTTTTTCTTCTTCAGCACATCGATATCGCTGGCATGCTGTGAGGATATATCATAGAAATAGCTGATCAGTTTGGATAACAGGGACGAGATCCAAATCACTACAAAGAAAATTACAAATCCGCCATAGGTAAAGGTCGAGCCGCCGATCGTTCGTTGTTGTGTAAGCAGGTCCGAGAGATAATCATGTACCCAGTCGTCAATGTTAAGGTTTTGCAACAAAAAGAACAGCCAGAGTGCAGTCGCAAAAACTGATAGTATAGCCCGGAATTTTTTCTGGATCGTATTGTAATCAACCAGGCTGATGAAACTTTTTGCAGCCTTTTTGGTGTGCAATTGGAGGTATAAACCCTGAATGATGATGCGGATGATAAAATACAGGCTCATCGTCATCCACAGGTTAAATACCGCTGTGATACCGATAATTTTAGCCAGACTAAACCGCCCGGTTATATTCAGGAACAGCGAAATAATGTGAAGTGCTATAAATACTTTGAGGGTAAGCTGAGTATATTTCAGGTGTCCCTGCGGCTCCTTTTTGGTGCGCCTGTAAAATATTACGGCAAAAACGATACATGCAATACTCAGGATAAGTATCACAAACCTGTCGAGGCTGGTGATTTGTATCAGCAGATTACTGAGGCTGTAAACCACCGTTATCCAGAATAGCTGGTGCAAAAAGTGAAAGAGCGAAAGCGGAAAGTGATCCCTGACCATGATGAGTACCAATAAGGTCGTTATCAGGAAAACACATTCGAGAAAGAAAACAGGCGGGTGATTGTAAAAATAAGGTGTTATCGTCGTGGCCATCAAAAGCGCGGAAACAATAGGCTTTTTATAAATGAACCGTGCATGGTCTATCACCACTTCTTTATGCTCAAAATGGTTAACCATTTTGTATTTGCTATACAGTATCCAGACTGCAATCAATAAAAGGAACCCAATAGCTATCAGGTGGACGACAGTTTCATTTTTGAAAAAGTAATTTGCCTGTATCTGGTTTAACCTGATTGTTCCTTTTAGCGCCGAATCTGCATGATTATAAACCTTATCTGGTACCCATATATAGTCAAATTCGCCCGAGAATGCCCTGTTGGCGAATTTTTTTATCTTATTATCTATCTGGTCGGTTCCATCGAGTACGCCTGAATAAGCTGTTGAAATTTTATTTTGCAACAGATTTACCTTAAACAAATCACTTCTGTTTGCCGAATCAGTTTTTTTCCATAGTGCACCCAATTCGGCACGCTTATCGAAAAAGGCGTCCCTCAAAGCAGTATCCGAAGGCATCGCATTGGCCAATGCCGAATCAGATCTGAATTTTAGTATATCGTGCTGATTCTGTACCAGCTTATTATTTACGTCGTCAAGGTCGTCCTGCCATCCGCCCATCATATCTTGCAAACGGTCCAGGTTGTCGCGCAGCACAAAAAGATAGCGCAAGGTGCTCGATTTCTTTGTATTTGCAAGGGCCTTTATCCTGCTGAGCCTCCTTTGTACAAGTGGCAGTTGTTCGCTCTCATCGGCGGTATCCAACCCCTCGGCGAGGCTATTGTTAATCTGGTTAAACGTTGTGGTGTACTGTTGCAGGTGCTGAAACATTGTCGCTGCGGAGGTATCGCTTTTGTTCAACGCCTGGAATAGGGAGTCGCGCTTACGCATCGATTTCCGTGCGCTTTCCTGCTCAGTTTTTGGTTTTTTCTTTTTTGTGGGTGTTTGAGCAAAGCCGGAATCAATAGAGACGGCAAAGAATACAATCAGGCTTAATGCGATGATCTTGATGGTCCTGCACATAGCAATCAGTTGAGGGGAACGGGGTAAATGTATAAGGGCAAGTTACAAAATAAAGTTAACCATTAACCAAATTTTCAATGGCCAGCCGGTATGAGTCCATGCCAAAACCGGCGATGACACCCTTACAACTGGCGGCCAGCAGCGATTTATGTCTAAATTCTTCGCGCTTATACACGTTGGAAATATGTACCTCGATAACAGGGGTCTTAATGGCAGCAATAGCATCGGCAATGGCAACAGAGGTATGTGTGTAAGCTCCTGCATTCATCACAATGCCGTCGATTGAAAAGCCAACCTCATGGAGCTTGTTGATGATTTCGCCCTCAACGTTACTTTGGTAGTAATTGATAGTGATGTTTGTGTAGCGTTTGCGAATTTCTTCAAGATAAGTTTCAAAGCTGCTGTCGCCATAGATCGACTTTTCGCGAACGCCGAGTAAATTCAAATTAGGGCCGTTGATAATTTGTATAGTCATTAGCTAAAAAATAGACACGAATTACACGAATTATCTCTAATTACGCAAATTGCATGGCCAGATTAACTGAATCATAAATTCGTGCAATCCGCATAAATTCGTGAAATTCGTGGCTCTTAATATGGATTGGCGATCTGCAATAAAAGGATTTCAGGCTTATTTGAAACTCGAAAAGGGGCTTTCGGCTAATTCAATCGAGGCTTACAGCCGCGATATCGAAAAACTGGAACAATATGCCGAACCTCAGGGACTGAAGCCTGATTCAGTTGCTCTTTCCGATCTGCGGGAATTTATCAGTTGGGTTAATGAACTGGGTATGCTGCCATCATCTCAGGCCAGAGTTTTATCTGGCGTAAAATCATTTTATAAATACCTGCTCATTGAGGATGTTATTAAAAATGATCCGGCTGAACTGCTGGAATCGCCCAAAAAACAGCGAAAATTGCCTGTTACGCTAAGCTACCAGGATATCGAAAAATTGCTGGCTGCTATCGACCTGTCTAAGCCCGAGGGGCCACGGAATAAAGCAATTATTGAGGTACTCTATAGCTGCGGATTGCGTGTTTCAGAATTGACCGAATTAAAACTATCCAATCTCTATCTCGAAATCGAATTTGTAAAAGTCCTGGGCAAGGGCAGCAAAGAGCGACTGGTACCCATAGGCAGCGAAGCAATCAACGCGCTAAAGATATGGATCGAACAGGTGCGTGTGCATATTCCCATAAAAAAAGGGGAAGAGGATATGGTTTTTCTCAACCGTAGGGGCTCAAGTCTGACCCGTGTTTATATTTTTATGCTGATCAAACAGTTAGCCGAGCTGGCTGGGATTAAAAAGACAATCAGTCCACACACCTTGCGGCATTCATTTGCGACACACCTGGTTGAAGGAGGTGCCGATTTACGTGCTGTACAGGAGATGCTCGGGCACGAAAGTATTACCACGACGGAAATTTATACGCATTTAGATCGAGAATATTTGAAAGAGGTGATTACGTCATTTCACCCCAGGAATTAGTAGCAGTTGCAGTAGCAGTCAAAATTTTTAAACAATCTTCCCGACTGCTACTTAAAAGAAGCTTTCACCGTCCTATTTCTACCACTCATGTCTTTTCTTAATTCTATGTTAATAAATGATTTGCTTTCTAAAAGGTCAACTATTTGTTCGCCATAGCTTTCATTTATTTCGAAGAAAAGTAATCCACCCGATTCAAGGTTTTCAGTGGCAAAATCGGCAATTGCTTTGTAAAATATCAACGGGTCATTTTCAGGGACAAACAAGGCTGTATGCGGCTCAAAATCGGTTACATTCCGATGCATCTGAGTTTTGTCCTGTATCGTGACGTAAGGAGGGTTGGAGACAATCACATTGTATCGCGTGGCGGTTGGCGCTCGAAGCGGGGCGAGTATGTCCTGGTCTATGAAATTAATATCAACCTCGTTTAAATCAGCGTTTTCTTTTGCAATAAGCAGAGCATTAATGGAAATGTCCATTGCCGATACGTTGAATTCCGGTAAGTTTTTTTTCAGGGTAACAGCAATACAACCAGACCCAGTACCGATATCTAAAATATTGCCCACTGGCAACTTCGAACTTCCAATTGACGAAATAATCCAGTAAACGAGTTCCTCTGTTTCAGGGCGAGGAATAAGTACCGACGAGTTTACTTTGAAGGGTAATCCGTAAAATTCCGCATGCCCTAAAATATACTGGATGGGCTTACCGGTTTTAAGCTCGGTTAAGATTTTGCCGATCGAACCGGATTGCTCTTTTGTTAATTCGCCGTCCGGAAAGGCCTTAAGTTTTGCAGACGAAAAACCGGTAACATCGGTCAGCGTAATGATGCCCAATGATTCTGCTTCACGAACGTCATATAATGCAGCCAGTTGGTCCTTGAATTTATTTAAAGCTTGTTTAACCGAAGTCATCCAACAAAGAAACGAAGTCTGAATCAGAATTAACAGAATTTGAGAATTTACAGAATAAGTGGTAACTCCACCTAGTTAACCAATCACAAGTTAACTAATCACTA
>JAICXZ010000022.1 GCA_025934475.1 Mucilaginibacter sp.
ACGAATGATCCTCCTAAAGCGCCATCCACTACCCTGTGGTCATATGACAACGACAGAAACATCATGTGCCTGATAGCGATCATATCACCTTGCGGAGTCTCAATTACCGCCGGTTTCTTCTTAATAGCACCAACTGCAAGGATGGCGACTTGAGGCTGATTGATAATCGGCGTACCCATCACGTTGCCGAACGAGCCAACGTTAGTAATGGTAAAAGTGCCTTCTTTTACTTCATCGGGTTGCAGTTTGTTATTACGGGCGCGGTTAGCCAGATCGTTTACGGCTTTGGTCAAACCTACCAGGTTTAATTCGTCGGCCTTTTTAATAACGGGAACAATCAGGTTACCGCTCGGTAACGCCGTAGCCATACCAATATTGATAGCTGCCTTTTTGATGATCTGATTGCCACTAACCGACACGTTGATCATTGGCATATCTTTGATAGCACGGGCAACGGCTTCTATAAAGATCGGCGTGAAGGTGATCTTCTCTCCTTCTTTCTTTTCGAATGCCCCTTTGATCTTATCACGCCACTGAACAATGTTGGTCACATCAGCCTCAACAAACGACGTTACATGCGGTGATGTCTGCTTGCTCATCACCATGTGATCGGCAATCAAACGACGCATACGGTCCATCTCGATGATCTCGTCACTGCCGGATATCGAAACGGCAGGAGCAGCCTTTGGAGCTTCCTGAGTTTGAGGAGCCGGTGCAGTAGGTTCTTGTTTTACAGGCTCTGGTGCAGATGCAGCTTTCGGCGCTTCCTGTGGCTGAGGTGCAGCTTGTTGTTGTGCCGCTGCTTTGTATGCTGCCGGATTTTGTACATAATTAAGCAAGTCGTCCTTGGTTAAACGACCTTCGGCACCACTACCGGGTATTTTATCCAATTCTTCAATAGAGATACCTTCCTGAGCGGCTATATTTTTTACCAGAGGCGAATAGAATCTGCCAGATCCTTTTGTACTTTCTGCACTTTCCGATGTTGCTTCTTCCCTGGAATGAATCTGCTCTATACCCGGAACGGTCTCAGCTATAGCAGCTGGTTCTTCAGCAGCAACCGGAGCAGGCGTTTCTTGCGGCTGTTCGGCTACAGGTGCCTCAGCCGTTTCTTCATCGCCCCCAGTATCGATAATAGCGATCACCGCGCCTACCTGCACTACATCATTTTCCTTGCAAAGCTGCTGAACAAGTTTACCCGATACCGGCGAAGGCACCTCGGAGTCAACTTTGTCCGTAGCAATTTCCATTACTGTTTCGTCGGCTTCTATGGTGTCACCTACCGCTTTGTTCCATTTAATAATGGTAGCCTCGGCAACGCTCTCGCCCATTTTCGGCAGTAATAATTGGTATTTGGCCATAGATATTATGTATTTCGGGGCAAAATTAATTATTTACTTTAATTCCTTCAGCAAAATGTTCAGCATGTTCAAAGCGGCAATTGCCGTTCTTTCTATATTCTGAAGCCGTTTATTGCCAAATGAAAATTTCTTTGTCACCGTTTTCTCAGAATTTGCCACCCCTATCCACACCGTACCCACCGGCTTTTCGGGTGTGCCACCATCCGGTCCGGCAATCCCAGTCACCGCAACGGCGTAGTCCGATTTGAAGTTGAGCAAAGCCCCCTGCACCATTTCCGTTACAGTTTCTTCGCTAACAGCACCATGTTGCCACAGCGTCTCGTTTTTAACTCCTAAAACACTTTCCTTCAGCTCATATGAGTATGAAACCGCTCCTCCAAAAAACACCTTCGACGAGCCCGGATGCTGTGTTATCAGGTGCGAAATATACCCCCCTGTACAGCTTTCGGCAGTCGATAGCGTCAGCCCTCTTTCGCCCATAAAGTTCAAAATCGCTTTTTCTATCGGTATATCTTCCTGAGCTACAACTGCACTGCCAACTCTTTCGGTAATCCTGGTGGCGAAATCTTCGACCCTTTCTTTCAAAAAGTCTTCATTGTCGCCGTATGCACTTAAACGCAAACGTACCTGTCCGAGTTTAGGTAGATAAGCTAGTTTGATATAAGGAGGCAGAGAATCCTCAATATCGGCAATCTTTTGAGCCAGGTATGACTCACCTTCCCCGGCAGTAACAATAGTATGGTGAATAATATGAGGCAGCTTAAAAGTAGACTTCAATTTTGGAATTACCGAGTCCTCCATCATATACATCATCTCGTGTGGAACGCCCGGCATAGACATATAAATGGTATCATCGTAGTTGAACCACATACCCGGTGCCGTACCGTTCCGGTTCAATATCACTTCGCAGTTTTCGGGCACCATGGCTTGCAGTCTGTTGACGTCGAGCAACTCTGTGAATGTGGTTCCTCTCAATCGCCTGAAAATGGCCTCAACATTGGCCAGGGCATCTTTATTCTCCACCAGCTTCACGCCAAAATATTCGGCCAGCGTCTTTTTGGTGATGTCATCTTTAGTGGGGCCAAGGCCACCGGTGATCAGGATAATATTGGCACGTTCATGTGCTTCTTTTAAAGCTTTTAGAATATGCTCACGGTCGTCAGATACCGAGGATATCTGCTTCACCCGAATGCCAATAGCATTCAATTTCTGTGCTATCCAGGCTGAATTGGTATCTACTATCTGGCCTATCAGTATCTCATCGCCTATAGTTATTATCTCAGCCTGCATTATTGGTATGGGTTATAGTATTGATTGTTGGTGTAGTCACTTCGTTTGGTCAGTTTCAAGTCTTGCAATATAGCGGCTTTTACCTTCAAAGTAACTGTGTACGATTTATAATACCCAAACGGCAGCCACTGCATCGACAGGTCCCAGCAATGGAGATCCCGATATATACCAAAAGATGTGGCGCTGCTCAGTTGTCCCTTTCTTAAATCGTAGTTGGTAGTATATTGTACCTTCCATTTTGGAGTTATGCTTACATCCCCTGTGAGCATGATGGTATTACTTATCGACGTTGCGGTATAGAGATTACTGTAGCTGAATGAGTAGTTGATAGAAGCATTCCAGGGGATATTAAAATCCACATAAGCACTCGGATCGCTATTGAGCAAAGCAAGTTTAGCTGCCTGGTCAGGATTCATAGTCTGCAACGTTGTTCCCGGCGCAGCAGGTTGGGCCTGCGGGTGGAACAAAGCCGGATTTAAACTCGCACTGGCCGAGACCGTAGCCTGTATTAATGACGGGAATTTGCCGTCCTGAAAGGTGTAGCGATTTATCGGAATTTTATAATGGGTCACCTGACCACTCATAATCGAGTCCCGCACAACCGTTGTATATGGGTCGAAAGTGCCGCTGAAGTTAATATTCAGTTTATCCTTAAAGAGCGCCGTATGTCCCGAAAAAGATATTGGCGATAACTTAAACGAATCGGCTGCGAAATTATAAGCCGTTGATATGGTGAACCCTTCCAATATCTTCACTTTTTTGGCTGTGCTCGAAGTATCCGTACTCTTGGGGCGTAATTTGGCCTCTATATTATTGTCCAGGCTAAACGTCAATGCGGCCGACTTCCCGGCTCCCGGCCCTCCGTATACCGAATTTTGGAAAATAGAATATCGCTGCGATGAAAATTGATATGGTATGGTAGCGTTGCTGTAGGCAGTTTGGTAGTATCCAAATCTCGGATCGGAAAAATCCGGGTGGAAACTGACGCCTATCGATGGTGTGGCCACATAACGCAAGGCCTGTACGTTGCCGCTTTTAAAAGCCATAATGCCATAAATTTTTGTCGACATTGAAGCTCCGAAGGTGTATTGACCAGCGCGTTTAAAACCACCGATCGTGTCATATACTAGTGAATCATGTCCGGGAACGCTTCCCCTTGCATATGATTCTTTAATATGCTGGAAGTACCAGAACTCGTTATAGTTTGCGGAGGCGCTAAACTGAAAGTATTTCAATATGGTTTGATTGAAACCAATTGGGATAGTGTGCTCAAAGCCGTTCTGGAATCTTTTGGTCAACGTCTGACTTTGAAACAGCTCGGATTCAGGCACGCTGGTCACCCTGTTGGTACCTTGCAGGCTATATCCTACTGTAATCCGCTGATACCATTTTTGCGTACCGACTCTGTCTTTGGAATCAAATGGACTAATGGTCGACATGTTGAAGTTGATCGAAGGCAGTTCGAGGTTCACAGTTTTGTTAGTCAGATCCTGACTGTGCGATAAATTCACTGTTAAATTGAAAGGAGTTCCGGCCCAAGTCTTTCCATATGCTATACTCGACCGCAGGGTATTTTGGGTTAATGTCTGAAGATTGTATCCTTCGGTCGGCGCGTTATGCTGATAAAATCCCGAGGTACCCGCATTAACCGATGCACTGAAAGTGGTGCCCGGGTGCGCATTTGGATTACTCTGGTGCGACCAATCGATGTGAAAGTCCTTGTTCGCCGGGTCGCTTGGAATGGAGCTGGTCTTAGTTGAACTGTAGCTTAACGTTAAAGTGCCGGTAAATTTATAACGGTTAAAATAACGTGCGGATGTACTTGCTTCATATGAACCTTTTGAATACAGCGTACCTGTATTTGTAAGATCGATATAGTCGTTCAGGGCGATATAGTAGCCAAAATTCCGTAGGTAAAAGCCCTGCCTCTGATCCTCGCCAAAGGTTGGTATGATCACACCGGATGATCTCGCATTGGGCTTTGGAAAAAAGCCAAACGGAATAGCCAGAGGTAATGGAATGCCCTCAACTTCAAGGAATGCGGGTCCGGAGAAAATCTGATTCTTTTCGCCAATGCCTTTTGTTATTACTATACCAAAGTGCGTATCCGGGTATGGCAATTCGCAGGTACTAAAAATCACGTGATCGTAAGCAGCGTCGTCACCGCCTAACCTTCTTACCTGGCCACCTGAGATAAAATTGCCGTCCTGGCTGGACGCTGCATTATACACCTTCCCCTTTTTACTCTCATAGTTAAAGATCAGTGAGTCGGATATAACCGGTTTTTCCTTTGCCTGTTTTGAAATGGGCCGGCCAAGATATCTATGCGTCTGCGGATCTATTTTGCCACTGGCGAAAATCAGTTTATTCTTTTGATCTACCCTGATGTAATCGGCATCCAGCTCAAAGTCCTCATAGGTTACGCGGCCTTTACCATATAAGTAAAGTATCTGGTGCACGTCATCGTAATAGGTTGAGTCTTCGGCATGAGCGGTAACCATCGACTTAAGCCCTCCTTTGGTCGTATCCTCTACAGCCTTTTTAGTCGCCGCATTTGAAGGGGATTTCTTACCTTTAAGCAGTTTCTTGTCTTTAATAGTGTCCAGCTTAATGATAGTGTCAATAGAAGGCCTTGAGCCGTTAACTTTGCCTGTCTTTGCAGATGCTGTTACGTTGGCCATTAAAAATAATACGGGCAGAAAAAGCAGGCTAACGAATTTCAAAATCGATTATGAATAGTATTTTTGCAGGTATTGTTAACAGCGTCCAAAAATAATGAAACCGTCAGATTATTCATTACAAATCGTAACGAATAATCTGGAAGACCTGTGGCCGTTAAAGAAATAAATGATATAAATGAAAAATAAGGCATTGAAAAGATTGATTTATGGTTTACCTATAATTGTTATTTTACTGACGCTTTGCTCCTTTAAACAAACAACTCCAATAAAAAGCGACACTACCTCACGGCGTGCCGACAGTGGTTTTCGTATCAGAACCATAATCGTCGACGCCGGTCACGGGGACCGCTCGCCCGAAGGTGGCCGTTTTTCACCCGGAGCCGAGGGCTCCTATTCCTTCGAGAGAAATGTAACGCTGGCTATAGCGAAGAAATTGCAGGCGCAAATAGAAAAAGAGATACCTGATGTAAGAGTAGTAATGACACGTACTACTAATTACGACGTACCTTTTAAGAAGCGCGCTGAAATTGCAAACTCCAATCGCGGCGATATTTTTATCTCAATTCACTGTAACTCTCTACCTAACAGAACAGTCCGTGAAATTGTTGGACACAAGCATCATAAACCAGTTTATCACTATGCAAGCGTACCGGACCGCTCTGGTAAAGGTGTGCTTTTATTAGTTTACAGTACTAACAGGATTGGCCCACAGAATGAGGCGCTGTTGGAAAACGAGGAAATTGGTGATGATAACAAAGCCGTAACCTCAACCGAAAACAAGGCCGAGGACCCAATGGCGATGATCATGCTGAACCAGATGAAGAATAAGTTCCGGAAGCAAAGCATCCATCTTGCCGACCTGATCAATAACGAATTTATTCAGGGCGATGGTCGCCCAAGTGATGGCGTGCGTGAGCAGGTATTGTTTGTGCTCGATCATACTGCAATGCCATCTGTTCTAGTTGAAACCGGTTATATTAATAATCATTCTGACGAGGATTACCTGAATTCTGAAAAAGGACAAAACGAAGTGGCAGCTTCAATAGTTAGAGCTATACAGAAATATAAAGACGAAGTCGAGGAAGTATCTAAATAAGATTTGAGGTATTAGGTTTGAGATATGAGACAATATCAGCAAGTGTTAGTGAAATGTGAGGATAGATGCAATGTCTCTTTTTCAAGTTACCTTCGTCTCACATCTAACATCTCAAATTTCACATCTCAACTATGAAAATTTCAAACGAAACCAAAATTGGTGTACTAACCACCATCGCCATAACAATTCTGATCCTTTGCTACAGTTATTTACGTGGCAACGACGTATTTTCCACCTCAAACAGGTACTATGCTATTTACAATAGTGTTGATGGCTTGTCGGTGTCAAAACCTGTATTGGTGAATGGCTTTCCTATAGGCCACATTTCAAATATGACGCTGCAACCTGACGGCCGTACCACAGTTGAATTTAAAATCGAATCGAAATATAATGTACCCGATAATACATTGGCGAAATTGGTTAGCACCGATTTGCTTGGGTCGAAGGCAATCGTATTCGAGATGGGAAATAGCAAAACCTATGCAAGCGATAAGGACACACTGAAAGCCGATATACAAGGCAGCCTGGCCGAAAGCCTGCAGCCAATACAAAAGAAAGCAGAATCATTAATCAGTAAACTGGATTCCTCACTGGCTTCCATCAACAAAGTCCTTAATCCAAATTTTCAAAAGAATGTGGATCGAAGCTTTCTGAGTATAGCCAATTCGTTGCAAACCATTGATGGCATTACCAAAAAGATTGACAACCTGGTAGGATCAGAAACCGGCCACATCAACGGAATTTTATCAAATGCAGAATCAGTTTCTGACAATCTAAAAACCAGCACTTCTCATTTAAACGCTATTACAACCAACGCAGAAACATTTACAAGCGATCTGTCACACTCCAACGTCAAACAAACACTGGATAACGCTAATAAGGCCGTTACCGATTTGCAAGCCACCATAGCCAAGATTAACGATGGCAAAGGTTCTATGAGCCTATTGATTAACGACGACCACCTGTACCGCAACCTCGACAGCGCCTCCAGCAATCTGAATAAATTATTTATTGACCTCAAGGCACATCCGAAGCGCTACGTGAGTTTCTCTGTTTTTGGGAAAAAAGATAAATAGATCAGTTTGAAGTAGGCAGTTTGCAGTTAATTTCTGCAAACTGCCTACTTCAAACTGCAAACTCTGAGTTAATCCTCGCCAATCACAAACGTCTTCCCTTCCAGGGCCAGTTCGGTTTCGGGAAAAACCTTTAATGCTTCGTCTAAAAGTTCGTTCAGAGTTTTGTACCGCGCTGAAAAATGTCCGATAAGCAACCTTTTGGCATTTGTTATCAGCGCTATCTCAGCGGCCTGCAATGCAGTGGTATGATGAGTAATCTTCGCCCGCGATAACATACTGTGCATAAAAGTAGCTTCATGATACAGCATATCAGCATTGCTGATCTGTTTAAAATAGTTCTCGTTGTATTGCGTGTCCGAGCAATACGCGTAAGTTTTAGGAGTCTCGGGATTTAAAGTAATATCCACGTTTTTGTAAACCGTACCATCCGGCGCAGTGTAATCCGCTCCTTTTTTAATAGCTGAATAGTATTCGACAGGTATGTTAAACTCGGCTACCTTTTCCTTGATCAGCTTTCTCAACCGTTTCTTCTGGCGGAATAAAAAACCTGTACAGGCTATGCGATGATCAAGCGGCACCGATTCAACCATAACATCCTGATTATCCAATATGGTTTCGGGTTGAACGGGATTTGTGAAATAA
Source organism: Mucilaginibacter sp. (assembly GCA_025934475.1). GTDB lineage: Bacteria > Bacteroidota > Bacteroidia > Sphingobacteriales > Sphingobacteriaceae > Mucilaginibacter. Next base: position 8,147 of record JAICXZ010000022.1, read on the forward strand.
TAATCAATATCGAACTGCAACGTGGTCTCCGAATACTCCAGCTGAATATCGATAATTTCCTTAAGCTGCTGCGGGCAAAACATTTTCAGCGGCTTGGTTCGCCCATTAAGATGCATAGACGACAACAGACCAACCAGCCCAAGATAGTGGTCGCCATGCAGGTGGCTGATAAAGATATGATCTATCCGGCTTGGTTTAACGTCAAAGCGCAGCATTTGCTGTTGCGTGCCTTCGCCGCAATCAACCAGGTATAAATGATCATTAATATTTAACGCCTGCGAGGATGGATTCCTGTTAAAAATTGGCGTCGCCGAACTGCTTCCTAATATTGTTACCTCAAACTTCATATAGGTAGGTAAACAATATTAGTTGTTACTTTGCTTCTTTCTTCAGCTGTTTTTCCACCTCTTCCATAAAAACAAGGTCGATGGCTTCTTCAGTGCTTGGTACGATAGTTAGTACGCTATCTAATTGTGAAATGGTGATAAGGCGTGCAACAGCGTCATTTAAACCAACCAGGATAAACACCCCGGATGCATTTTTACATAAACGATGTCCAACTAACAAACTGCTCAATCCTGATGAATCAGCAAACTTGATCTGCGAAAGATCCATGATGATATTCCTCTGCCCCTCGGTGTTGATCAATATCAACTCAGATTTTAATTGCGGAGTTACCAACGAATTCAATTTGGACTCGTTCAACTTCAACAATACGTACTTATCGTGCTTATCAACAGAAAACTTCATTTTTTTTAATTATGCTACTAAGATATAATTTTTTTATCTACAATAAAAAATTACAAATTCCTTAACGCTGTGTTAATTGAACCTTCAACACGGTTCAGTACCTGTTCGTTATCTCCCTTTACAAAGCTTTCGCCGGTTATTTGTTCAAATAGTTCTATATAACGGTCCGAAATCGAGTTCACGATCTCCGGCGTCATTTCCGGAACTACCTGACCATCTTTACCTTGAAAGCCATTTTCGATAAGCCACTTTCTTACAAACTCCTTGGAGAGTTGTTTTTGCGGCTCGCTCTTTTGCTGCCTTTCTTCGTACCCTTCTTTATAAAAGTATCTGGATGAGTCGGGCGTATGAATTTCATCTATTAAATATATTTTTCCATCGGCTTTGCCAAATTCATATTTGGTATCCACCAGGATGAGCCCGCGTTTTGCCGCTATTTCGGTACCACGCTGATATAGGGCCTTAGTATATTTTTCAAGCTGGGCATAGTCCTCAGGTGAAACTATTCCTTTCGCAAGAATTTGTTCTTTTGATATATCCTCATCATGCCCTACCGACGCCTTAGTAGTAGGCGTGATAATAGGTTCCGGCAGCTTGTCATTTTCCTTTAAACCTTCTGCCAATTTCTCGCCGCACAGTTCTCTTTTGCCCGCAGCATACTCACGTGCTGCATGACCTGCAAGATAACCGCGGATCACCATTTCCACTTTAAAAGGCTCACAAATACGGCCTATGGTCACGCTCGGATCAGGTACTGTTACAACCCAGTTAGGCACAATGTCTGATGTATCGTGCAAAAACTTGGCTGCAATCTGGTTCAGCACTTGTCCTTTATAAGGGATCGGTTCTGGCAGCACCACGTCAAATGCCGAAATACGGTCGGTAACTACCATCGCCAGGTATTTGTCTTCTATTGTATATACGTCGCGCACCTTGCCTTTATAAAAAGCGGTTTGCTTCGGAAAATGAAAATGAGTCTCTTTTATTGCGTTCATGTTTTAGTTAATTGGTGATTAGTTAATTTGAGATTAGTTGGTTTTACCTGCGCAATAAACACCTAATCTCTAATTAACTAATCTCTAATCTCCATCACTGTATATCCCCGTACGCTTCCAGTATACGCCTTACCAGCTTGTGGCGCACTACGTCTTCTCCGGTGAGGTATATGATCTCGATGCCTTTGATCTCGGTTAATATCCTCAACGCAGTGTGCAAACCTGACTGTTGTTTTTTTGGTAAGTCGATCTGCGTCACGTCACCGGTTACGATAAACTTGGCTGATGGTCCCATACGGGTCAGGAACATCTTCAATTGCATATCGGTTGCATTCTGGGCCTCGTCCAATATCACAAAGCAATTATCGAGGGTACGACCGCGCATAAAGGCTAATGGTGCTATTTCGATAGTGCGGTTCTCCAAATACACTTTTAGTTTCTCAGCCGGAATCATATCATCCAATGCGTCATAAAGCGGACGCAGGTATGGGTCGATCTTTTCCTTCAGGTCGCCGGGTAAAAAACCAAGGTTCTCCCCTGCTTCAACTGCAGGGCGGGTAAGGATAATACGTTTGATCTCCTTATTCTTTAGCGCTCTTACGGCCAATGCAACGGCGGTATAGGTTTTACCGGTACCTGCCGGGCCAATCGCGAATAAAATATCGTTGCGGCCAATTCCTTCCACCATCCGGCGCTGGTTTGCCGTGCGGGCCTTAACCAATATGCCGTTCGGACCAAAAACGATTACCTCGCCGGTAGATGATTTATCTGCCGGAACCGCTTCAGCCGGTGTACTTGGCTGCGCTTTGGATCCCAGGATTCTCTCCAGGTCGGTAATATTTAGGTTCTCGAACTTTTCAACGTGATTCAGCAGGTGGCTAAACTTTTCGTCGAACACAGATAACTCATGGTCGTCGCCCAAAACTTTTAGTTCATTGCCACGGGCAACTAGTTTGAGCTTGGGATATTGCTTTTTTATGATCTCGAAATGGTCATTATTGGGTCCCCACAAAACGGCCGGGTTCACATTATCGATAGATATTTTAAGTTCTGTCAAGCAGTAATAGATTTTTGGGTAACGGACTTTTTATGAATTAAAAATTGAATATTTGTAGCTTCTAAAGCTTGCACAAGATTAGCAATAAATATTTGAATAATTAATGGCAATAATAACTTTAACTACTGATTTGGGCGACAAGGATATTTACCAGGCTGCCCTTAAAGGAAGTATCTTAAAATTATTGCCAACGGCGAGCATTGTCGACATTACGCACAATGTGTCAGCCTTTAACGTGCAACAAGCCGCCTTTATACTCAAAAACAGTTTCCATTATTTTCCTGATGGAACGGTGCACCTGATAGGTATCGATACTGTTTTTAACAAGGACACCAAGTACCTTGCGGTGTTCTACAAAAAACACTTCTTTGTCGGCTCAGACAACGGTATTTTTTCATTGATGTTCGACACCGACCCTGAGGAAGTGGTCGAAATCAACATTATGCAGGACCTCAAATTTCTGCACTTTCCCCTTGCGGATATTTTTGTTAAGGCGGCCTGCCATCTCGCCGATAATGGCAAGCTAAAGGACATAGGCCTGCCTGTATCTTCTATCGAGAAAAAAATGAACCTGCAGCCTGTCGTGGAAAAGAGCCAGATCAGAGGTGCTGTCATCTATATCGACTCGTTCCAGAACGTGATCACCAATATCACCAAAGAGTTCTTTAACCTGGTGCAGCAGGGACGTAACTTTACGTTATCCTTCAAACGTAACGAAACAATTAACCACCTTAGTTGGTATTACAACGAAGTGCCCGAAGGCGAAAAGCTCTGCCTGTTCGGTATCAGTGACCACCTGGAGATAGCCATTAATAAAGGCAATGCCAGCGGTTTGCTGGGTTTGAGTCTCGGCGACACAGTGATTATCAATTTTGAGTGATCAGCCTTACCTGTTATGAAAAAGTTTGCCCTATTCGCAATGGTATGCCTTTGGCATGCTCCCATTTTTGCACAAACCAAAACAAAGAACCCAGATTCGCTGATGTATCAGACGCAGCGCCAGAAGATCAATGCCATGCTTGATGCCCGTCATCGCAAATTTGGACAGTATGATCAGAGCCTGAAAATGCATACCGGTATCTTCGGCTTGCAAACCAAAAAGGATATAAGACGCTCTAACGACATCCTGATGGACATTGCGCGCACCGACGACAGTATTTTTATCCAAACTAAAATACTGCTCAGTTATCGCACCTTTCAGCAGCAGCAAGCGGAGCAAAAATCAACGCAAAGCGAAGACTACAGCTTGAAATACATGAATACAATCAACCGCCTGCGCGACCAGATTGATAAGATGAAACAGGACCAACTAACTGCTCAGAAGCAGCAACAAAGCTCTGTCAGACTGTATTATATCATCTTTGTTCTCATGCTTGGGTCAATTTTGTTTTTATTATTCAGAAAGAAACGAGTTGTGGCGTAATTTTGCCGGGTTTATATTTAAACAATGGCAAGAGGCAGAAGCAGTTTGAACAGTGGCGGTAAGCAAGGAGAAGAATTACCTAAAGCAAAACTTAACCGGCAAACCTTAAAGAATATCTCAAGGTTATTGTCGTACCTGAGACCGTATCGAGGCAAATTCATATTTGCGATGCTTTTCCTATTTCTATCAAGCTTGGTTGGCTTAGCCTTCCCATCATTTATAGGCGCACTCATAGATGCCGCACAAGGTAAACACACCAGCAAATTTCTGCCTGAAACTATCCAGGGTATAGGCGTTTTGGCGTTGATCGTATTGTTTAGTCAAGCTTTTGTTTCTTTCTTCAGGATATTGTGGTTTGTACAGGTAGCAGAACGATCATTGGCCGACATCAGGCGGGATACTTATTTTAAGCTGATTACGTTGCCAATGAATTTCTTCTCTAACCGGCGTGTAGGAGAATTAAACAGCCGTATTTCTGCCGACCTTTCCCAAATTCAGGATACCCTTACGACTACGCTCGCCGAAATGATACGCCAGTTGGTGCTTCTGGTTGGTGGCATCGCATTTCTGGCAATCATATCGATAAAATTAACATTGTCGCTATTGGCGGTGCTGCCGATACTAATTGTGATCGCGATATTTTTCGGGCGATTTATCCGAAGATTATCCCGCTCAGCTCAGGACAAACTGGCTGAATCGAATACAGTAGTTGAAGAAACCCTGCAAGGGATTGCCAACGTCAAAGCTTTCGTTAACGAATC
>JAICXZ010000607.1 GCA_025934475.1 Mucilaginibacter sp.
AAGGTCGAGGTGCTTTTGCCGAAAAGTGGTAAAAAGCGAGAATCCGTTAATGCCAACTTCCAGTTCAGGCGTTTTAACGAGTGTATCGCGAGTCCTGTCGAGAACGTAAAAATCGCGAAGAACTACAGTTGAAAATGGCTTAATGTACAGGCTGCCTACGCTGACTTCGGTTTTGAGTTTTTGGGAGAGCGATGCAGCGACTTTTTTGGCGGCCCAGGTTTGTACGGGGCGGTATTGGAACAAAAGCAAGACGATGTTTAGCAACAGGAACACCGACAGCACTAACCACAACGCTATTTTAACTAGTTTTTTAATAACTTTGGCCCCAAAAAAAAGTAAAGTTCAAAGGTAAACTTCTAAAACAGATAATCTGTTTCACTTTGTTAACATATTAACGATTTTTTTGACTCAAATAAAATCTTAAAGTTTACTGACATTGAGCTTTTTAAATATCAAATTTTAAAGTGCCTGTAATACTCGGAATCGAATCGTCCTGCGACGAAACATCAGCCTCTATCTGTGTAGATGGAGCTATCCTCAGCAACGTTATTGCCAACCAAACGATACATGAAGCTTATGGCGGCGTTGTGCCCGAACTTGCTTCACGTGTGCATCAGCAAAATATTGTCCCCGCCGTACAACAGGCGTTATTTAAGGCAAAAATAAACAAAAACGACATTGATGCTGTAGCTTTTACCCGGGGACCCGGATTGCTCGGTTCGCTGTTGGTGGGCGTTTCGTTTGCCAAGGCGTTTGCACTGGCAAAAAATATTCCGCTGATAGAAATCAATCACATGCAAGCGCACGTGCTGGCGCATTTTATTGATGACCCTAAGCCATCATTCCCATTCCTATGCCTTACAGTTTCTGGCGGGCATACTCAGATCGTTTTGGTGAAGGATTATTTCGATATGGAAGTTGTCGGTCAAACCACTGACGATGCTGCGGGGGAGGCATTAGATAAAACCAGCAAAATACTCGGCCTTCCTTATCCGGGCGGTCCTTTGATCGATAAAAATGCACGCCTGGGAAATCCCGATGCTTACCAATTTCCGGAGCCACAAATACCCGGGCTTGATTTCAGCTTTAGTGGACTGAAGACAGCGATCCTGTATTTCATCAGGGACAATGTAGCTGCCAATCCGAATTTTATTGACGAGAACATCAATGACATTTGCGCCTCGGTAGAAAAGCGGATTGTCACCATCCTTTTGAATAAATTGAAGAAAGCAGCTCTTCAATTCAATATTAAGGACATCGCCTTAGCGGGCGGTGTATCAGCCAATACCGGCCTGCGCGAGGGCTTGAAAAAGCTTGGCGGAGAAATGGGCTGGAACACTTTTATACCCCAGTTTCAGTATTGTACAGACAACGCGGCCATGATCGCTATCGCCGGCTACTATAAATACCTTAAAGGCGATTTTATTGGGCAGGATGTGGCGCCGTTGGCTAGGATGCCTTTTTAAGCTAAAAGCAGAAAGCCCAAAGCAAAAAGGTTTTTCTTTCGGACTTATGCGGACTTTCGGACTATACCAATATCTTCCCGTCTACCATTTCTATCACCCTGTCTGCGCCTTTGGCAAAGTCGAGGTCGTGGGTAACGGTTAGGATGGTGATATGATTGTTGTGCGAGAGGTCCTTGAAAATATCGAATACCAGGCCGGTATTGATACTGTCGAGATTGCCGGTAGGCTCATCGGCCATGATAATCGTTGGATCGTTTATGAGCGCCCGGGCAATAGCCACACGCTGCTGCTGCCCTCCTGATAATTTACCTGATAGTTTCTGCGCGAACGTATCCATCTGCAACTCTTTTAATTTTGCGATCGCATTGGTTTCGATCTCCTCCTTTGAAAGCTTGCCGAGTTTCAGTGCAGGCAACATTACATTTTCAATAGCAGTAAACTCGGGCAGCAAAAAATGGAATTGAAATACAAAGCCGATGTTTTCATTGCGGAAACGCGCCAGCTCATTTTGGCTCTGCCCGGTTACGAGTGTGTCGTTGATGGTGATTGTGCCGGTATAATCCGTGTCAAGCGTGCTTAACAGGTAAAGCAACGTCGATTTGCCGCTGCCCGATTTGCCAATAATGGGCACAAACTCACCCTTGTTGACGTTGAAAGATATATTTTGCAGCACGTGAAAGTCTTCGGGCTGGCGAAAATGTTTATTCAAGGTATCAACATTAAGGGCTATTGAACTCATTATCCTCTCAAAATAGCTACAGGGTCAACACGCGATGCTTTCAATGAGGGCATTAATCCCGCGATAAAGGGTGTCACCACGCCAAAGACCAACCCAAATACATAATGCGCCGGATTGAACTCGACCGGGAAAAATTTAAGCGCGATGAAATCATTATGGGGGAACGGTACCCGGGATAACGCAAAAGCTAACAGGAATCCCAACACTTCGCCCATCATTGCCCCAAAAAAACCGATAAATAACGACTGGCTCAGGAATATCTGCACAATGTCCCTTCCGGCAAAACCCTGGGCCTTCAGTATCGCGATATCTTTCATCTTGTTATTGATGGTCATGTTCATGATATTGTAGATACCGAATCCAGCAACAACCAGCAGCGTGATGCTTACTACATAAGTTAAAACATCTCGCACTATGTTGCCTGCCAGGACTGATGAATTTGCCGTTTCCCAGTCATCCGACTTGTAACTGTATTTTTTTCCAAATGATATCGCTTTTGAATGCGCCAGTTTGTTGGTTTTAAGCTTAATGTTGATATCAGTGATATAGCTCCGATCTTCGCCCATTAATTGCTGTACATTGGCCAGGTTCACATAGCTGCGTGTGTTGTCAATGGTGCTTATACCAATAGCAAATATGCCCACTACTCTGAAACTCATGGTTGTGCCTGTTGGTGTGGTCAGGGTCACCATATCGCCCATGTTCAGATTTAGTTTTTCTGCAAGCCCTCTGCCCATAATGATGCCCTTGTCTGAACTTAATAGGTTTTGCGGCACGCCTTCAGTCATTTTACCAGCCAGGTCGAATATTTTTGCCTCGTCCAGGATGTTGACGCCGTCGATGTAGCCATTGATTTGAGTGGGCCCATAGTTGTAAAACACCTGTGTGCTCAATAGGGGTGAGACGTAAGCTACGTCAGGATCGTGCTGCAGGTCGCTGATAATGCCATTGGCATCTTTGATATTCAGTCTTACCTGTTTGGGTTTGGGGTGGTGAACCACTATCAGCGAATTTTTGTCTTTAAAGTATTCGCCCG
>JAICXZ010000265.1 GCA_025934475.1 Mucilaginibacter sp.
AAAAGATAGAGCAAACACTTGGTTATAAGTTTATCAAGCACATCGACAACACCTCCGGTATTACCCGTTGGCCGCAGGCGCAATATGATATGGTGCGATTGGGTATCGGCCTCTACGGCGTCGACGCCGCGATCCGTGATGGGAGCGGTTTGCAGCCTATCGCAACGCTTAAAACCAGCGTTTCGCAGGTTCGTAAAGTGGCAGCAAACGATACCATCGGCTATAACCGCAATGGGGCCCTTAAAAAAGACGGTAAGATTGCCACGATACGCATAGGTTATGCGGATGGTTATTTGCGTGCTTTCGGCAATGGCGTCGGAAAAATGCTGGTAAATGGTACGCTGGCACCAACAGTTGGTAATATCTCGATGGATATGACTATGCTGGACGTGACTAACCTTGATGTGCGCGAAGGCGATGAGGTAATTGTATTCAACGAGAAGCTGAAGATAGAGGAGCTTGCCAGCGAGATAGGCACCATTCCCTATGAAATATTAACCAATATTTCGCAAAGGGTAAAAAGAGTGTATTTTTATGAGTAATTACCTCGCCCTATGAAAAAACTATTCACAATTCTTTTCAATTATTTCGTCAAAGGATTAATCGTGGTTGTGCCTGTCGGCGCCGCAGCGTTTTTGATGTATTGGGCGGTGTGGAAGCTGGATAGTTTGCTGAATCTGAGTGGGTTCTTTTTGACTGACAGTCACGGCAAACCGATTTATATCCCAGGTTTAGGTATCCTTAATGTGATCATCATCGTCATGGTAGCCGGTATCCTGGTTACCAATGTTATAACCGATCCCATCAAACGCTGGCTGAACCGATGGATAAATAAGCTGCCGATCTTCAAATTTTTATACTCATCCATCAAAGACCTGACCGAAGCCTTCGTAGGCGAAGAAAAAAAATTTAATGAGCCGGTACTGGTCGAAATAAATGAGTTCGGATTGAAAAAGATTGGCTTCCTGGTGCAGAAAGATCTCGAAAAGATAGGGCTCCCGGGAGAGGTGGCTGTGTATTTCCCATGGTCGTATTCATTTGCCGGGCAGGTAGTTATCATCTCAGCCGAAAAGGTTAAGCCCATCGACAAGAGTGCTGCCGATATGATGAAATTTGTGATCTCAGGCGGGGTTAGTGGGTTGGATTGATATCTTTTTTAAAACTACGGATGACCATTACAATGCTTATCAGCATTAGCACAGCACCCAGCAAGTAGGGAGATCCTGGAAAATGCACATTCGATCCTTCTTTGGTGAAAAAGAAAAACACATAGCTAAACAAAAGCGGCCCGATAATAAGGCTTATACTATTCAATATAGCAAAAGCGCCTTGTAATTCTCCCTGTTCGTTTTTTGCTACCTGTTCCGTCGCTAATCCTTGTAAGGCAGGACCTGATAATCCGCCAAGGCAGTAGGGTACCATGCACAAATACAACATCCAGCCCTTTCCTGCAAAAGCGATTGCCAGTAAGCCAATGGCATAAAATATTAATCCGGCAACGATGTTTTTTTGCTGACCGAATTTAGATAGGGTATATCTTATCAATCCGCCCTGAATAGCAAATAGCACTATGCCGATGAACAGGCCCAAGGTGCCGACACTTGCCGGGGTCCAGCCAAACTTTTCGTAGATAAAGGTTGATAATAAATATTCTACAGCTTTTTGGGCGATATAAACTATCGCCGTGGCCCCTAATAAACCCGCCAGTACTGGCTGTTTTTTATAAATTCTTACCAATGACAAAAGCGGGTTGGCGCGGCTCCACTCAAATTTCCGGCGATGTTCTTTTGTCAGGGACTCGGGCAATACAAAAAAGCCATAAAGCGCGTTAGCGAAGGCAAAAGCCCCTGCTGCCATAAAGGGGAGCCTTATGTTGATGGCGTAAAGGTAGGCTCCAAGGGCGATGCCGAAGATGAGTCCGATTGCCGACGCAGCCCCGACCATGCCAAAATTTGCAGCTCGTTTATCTCCGGTGCTTATGTCGGCTATATATGCGGTTGCTGTCGAAGTGCTTGCGCCGCAAATACCTGCTATCGTTCGTCCTACAAATAGCCACGCGATAGTTGGGGCAAACGCCATTACGACATAGTCTAGACCAAAGCCAACGAGGGAAATCAGTAAAATGGGGCGGCGACCGTACCAATCGCTGAGATTGCCCATGATGCTGGCAAATATCAATTGCATAGAGGCGTAAACAAACGTTAGCCATCCTATATATTCAGAAGCCCTATTTACATTGATGTGGCCTAATACCTGAAGCAGCTTAGGCAGTACCGGTATAATAATGCCCAATCCGAGTACATCGATAAAAATCGTGACGAAGATAAAACCGAGTGCAGCTCTTTTATTTAGTTTGGGAGTAGGAGTCATATATCGGCAAATTAAACATCTAACGGAACAGGATGTTTAACTTCAGGTTTGTTTTTATTGAAAGATAATACGGCCAGCAGTGCGCTCAATAGCATCAGCACAGCTCCCAGGATAAAATGTGCTCCCGGAAAGATCACAGGCGCATCTGTTTTAGTGAATATATGGAAAACTTTAAACATGACCCAGGGGCCGAATATAGTACTCAAACTCGCCAGGCTTGTGAGTCCACCTTGTAGTTCACCCTGTTCATTAGCTGGTACATGATTACTCATATAGCCCTGTAATGCCGGTCCTGCAATGCCACCCAAGCAATAAGGTATCAATATCGCATACATCATCCAGCCTTTACTGGCAAAAGCAAACAATGCCATTCCGATGCTATATAGCAGCAAACCAATCCAGATGCTTCGCTCGGTTCCTATCCTGGGGACGATGACTCGGGTAAGCCCGCCTTGTACCGCAGCATACACGATACCGACGACTACCAGGGAATAGCCCACCATGGCGTCCGTCCAGTCAAATTTATACTTGGTATAAAATGACCACACACTTTGAACGGCTTGTACGGCGAAGTATATTAGGAACAAGGATACTGCAAGGCCAAGCACTGCCTTGTATTTACTCAGCTTCATCAATGTGCCAACTGGATTGGCTTTTTTCAGTTCCAGCGGACGCCTGTTTTCCTGAGACAGCGATTCCGGAAGGACGACATAACCATACACTGCGTTTAAAAAAGCTAATACAGCCGCAGCGATAAAGGGATAATGGATGTTGATATCGCCGAGCACTCCACCAATAAAAGGGCCGATGATGAACCCTAGTCCAAACGCAACGCCAACTAATCCGAAATTTGCTGCCCGTTTTTCTGGCTCGCTTATATCGGCTATGTAGGCATTGGCTGTTGTAAAGCTTGCACCGGTAATGCCGGCAAGCAATCGCCCAAGAAAAAGCCAGCCAATAGTAGGCGCAAATGCCTGGAATAGATAATCGGCGCAAAATCCCAGCAGCGAACATAGCAGCACCGGTCGTCGACCAAAACGGTCACTCAGGTTGCCGATAAGTGGTGAAAATACAAATTGAGTACCTGCGTATGCGACGGAAAGCCAGGCGGCGTATGACGAAGCATCGCTCACATTGCTATGAATAAGCCCTTTAATCAGATCGGGAAAGACAGGTATCACGATAGCGAATCCCATCACGTCGATAAGGAGTGTGGCGAAGATAAAACCTAAAGCGGCCTGTTTTTTAGGTCGGTGCATGGTGCAAAATAAAAAATAATATATTAAAAGAATTATTTACCTTGTAATATCCTAAGCATCCTATTGGTTAACCATCCTGTCAATATATTGGCATTTATGCCGATATCAGCTATTAACTTTCTAAACACTTATCAAAAATGAAAACATAGCGTCTTCTATTACTAATTTCTGCTAAACCGGATGTTTGGGGAATAAACACTTATTGTATAATACGATGAGTGATTTTATAATAAATGAATTAAAACATCAATCACTTAGAAAAAGTAAAATGAAAAATATTAATCTAAATGTTAGAAATTCGGTAGTACTTACAAGAAATCAAATGAAAAACATTATTGGAGGTGTTAAGCAATTTTGTTTTCAATGTGCATGCCAATCAACTCAAAACGAATGGGGGTGTATAAGCATAGATGGATGCGAGACCACAGGTGATTCTCTTTGTCCAAACGACTACAGGTGTACAACTGTAAGTTGCGATGCTTAGTGAAGTGAAATAAATATTATGGAAAACCAATATAAAACAGCCAACCGGCTGTTTTATATTGACTAAAAGTTTGGCTTCAGCACATATTTATTATAAAAACGGAAGATGTGCTCTGTAGCCTCTTCTGCCGTATCTACAACCCTATATAAATTCAAATCGTCGGGGTTAATATTATGCTCCTGGCTGAGCATTTTTTCTTCGATCCATTTAAACAGGCCGCCCCAATATTCGGTACCTATAAACACTATTGGGAAACGCGCGATTTTGCCTGTCTGTATCAGCGTGATGGCTTCAAATGACTCGTCCAAAGTGCCAAAACCACCCGGAAGGACGATAAAACCCTGCGAGTATTTCATGAACATTACCTTGCGGATAAAGAAGTAATCGAACTCTATCAGCTTGTCGCGGTCGATATATTTGTTGTGGAATTGCTCGAAAGGTAGTTCGATATTCAATCCCACCGATTTGCCGCCTGCTTCGTAAGCTCCTTTATTGGCTGCTTCCATCACACCCGGACCTCCGCCAGAGATAACTCCGTAGCCTCTTTCCGTCAGTAATCTTGCAGTTTCTTCGGCTAGCTTGTAGTATTTGTTGTCGTTTTTTGTTCTGGCCGAACCAAATATCGAAACGCAGGGACCTATTTTGGCTAGCTTTTCGAAGCCGTCAACAAACTCGGCCATTATTTTAAATATCTGCCAGGAATCGGTTACTTTGATTTCCTGCCAGTTTTTATTTTCAAATGCTTGTCTTATTTTTTCTTCACCGGTCATTTTGAGAAACTCTAAACGCTAAATTCTAAATTCTAATTGGATGCGGCTTTTACCCTAAGCCTTTCGCCTTTTACCTTGGCCGACGAGGTTAGCCACAAGCCGACAAATGTAATTAATCCGTTAATTATGATTAGCTCATTGTCGAAAACATATCCGCCCAGCCATTGTGCCGAGTGAATGTTCAAAAAGTAGCATACGATGGGCGATATGATACAGATAAAGGGCGTTAGCTTATCGTTCACCTGCCTGTTTTTCATAAAAAGGCCAAAGGAATAAAGGCCTAACAGTGGTCCATAAGTGTAAGAGGCTACTTTGAATATAGCTCCAACCACGGCGTCGTTGTTGATCGCGTTAAAAATCACGATGGTTAGCAGCATCAGACCGGAAAAAGCAATATGCACCAGGTGACGTGTCCTAACCATCGTCTTATTATTGAGGTCGCCCTTTTTTGTGAAGCCCAGGAAGTCCACGCAGAAGGAAGTGGTTAATGCTGTCAACGCCGAATCAGTAGTGGCGAAGGTGGCTGCTGTTAAACCAAGCATAAACACCACAGCGGGGAAGACACCCAAATATTTGAGTGCTATAGTAGGGTAGAGGTAGTCAGTTTTATCCA
>JAICXZ010000640.1 GCA_025934475.1 Mucilaginibacter sp.
AGCGGAATGGACGGGACTCGAACCCGCGACCCCATGCGTGACAGGCATGTATTCTAACCAGCTGAACTACCACTCCGTTGTTCCTAGGACTTGCTCCGTTGGGGCTGCAAATATAGCCACCTTTTTTGTTTCGCCAAAGATTTTTTAGAAAATATCTGAGATTAATTTTTTACCGGTGCGAAACGATCAGTAAGTCAAGGTCTTTGCATGGTAAATTAAATCTTTCGCCAATAAACTTATTTGTGAGATGCCCCTCATAAATGTAAACAGCGTTGCGAACTCCTGATTTTTGCCAGATCACATTCTTTAGTCCACCCTGTTCACCAATGTCGAGCAGGATTGGAGTGAATATGTTGGTAAGCGAATAGGTAGCTGTGCGCGCAACCCGCGAGGCAATGTTGGGTACACAATAATGGATAACATCATATTTGCGGAATACCGGGTGTGTATGATTGGTGACCTCCGAAGTTTCAAAACATCCGCCCTGGTCGATACTCACATCGATAATGACCGAGTTGGGCTTCATACGGCTTACAGTTGCTTCGGATACGATACATGGACTCCGGCCATCCTCTGCGCGCATGGCACCAATGGCCACGTCGCAAGTGGTGATCGCTTTTTCAAGAACAATCGGCTGTACTACGGACGTGAAAACACGTGTACCAATGTTATTCTGCAAACGGCGTAGTTTATAGATTGATGGGTCAAAAACTTTTACTTCGGCACCCAGGGAGATAGCGGTGCGGGCTGCGTACTCCCCAACGGTGCCAGCTCCAAGTATGACAATCTCAGTGGGGGGCACACCAGTGATGCCGCCCAGCATCAGACCCTTACCGTTAAAAATATTGCTCAGGTATTCAGCGGCAATCAGAATGGACGTTGCGCCCACAATCTCGCTCATAGCGCGAACCACGCTCAGCGATCCGCCTTCATCACGCAGGTGCTCAAATGACAACGCGGTAATTTTCTTTTGAATCAGCGCCTGCAGGCAGTCGGCTTTAAGTGTGGCCAACTGTAGTGTCGAGATCAGGATCTGGTGCATTTTCATCATCTCGATCTCCAGCAAAGTAGGTGGAGCTATCTTGATGATGATATTGGCCTCGTAAATGGCTTTGGTATCATAAACGATTTTGGCGCCCTGATCGCTATAGTCCTTGTCGGAGAAATTGGCGGCCTGCCCGGCGTTGCTTTCCAGGATTACTTCGTGCCCGTTGTTGATCAGCAAAGCTACAGACAAGGGCGTCAGAGCTATCCGGTTTTCCTGGAACGACGTTTCTTTGGGTGTCCCGATATAAAGTTTGTTTTTTTTGTTTTTTACCTCCAGCATCGATTCCTGGGGTTGCATCATTGCCTGTTTGGCAACGTCAGAAAATCCGCTATATAGCTCCGAACTCATGGGTGTCAGTTTCGGATGATGAAGATAGACAAAAAATAAAGGATGTTAAATTAAATCTTCTTAAAAGTTAATTGTCGCTCGGTATCGGTTAAAACTTTTATTTCGACGCGTGTATAATGGTCAGGTAGCAGATCGGCGATCTTTTCGGGCCACTCGATGAAACAGTAATTTCCGGAATAAAAATATTCTTCATAACCCATGTCAAGTGCCTCTTCCTGTTTCTTCAGGCGGTAAAAATCGAAATGGTAGATCTTACAATTTGCGCCCACCTACTCATTTACTATTGAACATGTAGGACTTGTAGCAGGCTCCTTTACGCCCAGTAGTTCGCACAGCGATTTGATGAGCGTGGTTTTACCCGCGCCCATATCACCGTAAAAAAGGAATATTTTTTCGTTGTCCGCAAACCGGATGAGTTGTTCGGCGGCGTTGTGTAATTCGTCGGTGCTATTAACGGCCAGTTCCATGGCGCCAAAGTTAAAAGATTAAATTTTACTGAATAGGTGTTGACGCTGTAACCTGGTTAATGAATATTAATCCGTCAAAATGGTCGAAAAGTGAGCCTTTGGTATAAAAGTTACTTTCATTATTTGCGTCAAAACTTGCTCCGATTGTTCTGCTTGGCATTTTTTTGTCCATGAATGACGCCGCTGGGGTATTGTTTTTTTTTGCCCCTTCAATGTCCATAAAGAAACTAGAAATATTGAACGTTGAAAAGGCTTCACCCGTTGATCCTTTGGCCGCGTCGCCAACAACAAAGCTTTCAAGTTTCTTTGTTTTGAGATCGACAGCCCGAAATCCTCCCTTATTGAAGTCGAAACCTATGGCGTAATATTCATTTTTCAGCGAATCTTTTAAATAGCCGCCCATCCATTTTGAACTTTTATTAATATGTCCATTATGTGCCCAAATCATCATTTTGCTTTCCGGGCCCTCATGGTTTAATATCCATTCTACGTTTTCAGCCATGCACCTGTCCCGCGCGAACGAGCCTTTCATCTTAACAAATTTTTTGCCCGCCCCCTCATCTTCTTCCAGGCACTGCTCCAGAAGCCTGATGTCTCGTGATAAATAATCAATTTCCTGGCGGGAGAATATCTTTGCAAGGTTTGCGTCCTGTACCACAACATAAGCTTTGATATTTTTCAAGAGTGTCTTGACACTATCAGCCTGTTTTTTTGAAAATTGAACAAAGCCTGTAGGACGTATTCTAAGCGTATCAAGCGCGCAAAAATGAGCAATATAATATCCACTATCTAATTTGACGAGTTTTGATCGAACGGACTGCAATGCTACCTTGTCAACTTGCATGTCGAAACCATAGAATTTAACCTGGTCTGCTACGCTTTTGCCGTAGTTGTACTGGCGCATCCATTCAACCATTTTCAAAACCTCAGCTGTGTTCCAGGTCCAGAAATACATTCCCGCTATCACTTTTTTTGCATCACCTTGTCCATAAAGCACATAGTCATTTATGGCCCGGCATTCAGTAAAATTGGCCTCAATGGCGAATATCCTGAACCCCATTTCTTTCACAAGGAACTCTAACATCCGATGCTTCATAGCGAAAAATTCGTGGGAGCCATGCGTTGCTTCCCCCATACCAACAATGCGTCTGCCGCTTAATATTTTTTTAAGCGGCTGCAGGTCGCTAAAGCCTGCTGTATCATC
>JAICXZ010000325.1 GCA_025934475.1 Mucilaginibacter sp.
AGCATGCGTAAAAACACGCATTTGCGTAGGTGATAACACCATTTTTAAAAGCCCCGGGTTAATAGTTTGGGTTATTTGGCGGTATAAAAAACCAGAAGCCATTTTATCATTCAGGTGACATAGTTTAAAGCCGTATTTAGTAATTTTGTCATTGCTATGAACGTAACTTCCGAACAAGTTTTAAAGGCTTTGAGCAATGTTGAAGAGCCCGATCTGAAAAAGGACCTTGTAACCCTTAACATGGTGCAAGACATCAAGATCGAGGGCAATAAGCTCAGTTTTTCTATTGTACTCACTACGCCGGCCTGTCCGCTTAAGGCCATGATTGAAAATGCCTGCCGCAATGCCATTCATTATTTTATCAGCCAGGATGTGGATGTTCATATTAATATGACATCGCGGGTTACGACGCAAAAGAACATCGGCTTACCGGGAGTTAAGAATATTATTGCCGTTGCATCAGGCAAAGGTGGTGTAGGTAAGTCAACTGTTGCGGCTAACCTGGCTTTAGGTCTATCTATTACCGGTGCCAGGGTTGGTCTGATCGACGCCGATATCTATGGTCCCTCGATGCCGATCATGTTCGGCCTGGAAGGAGCCAAACCAAAGGCTACTGAAATTGATGGCAAAACGCGCATCGCTCCGATGGAAAAATACGGTATCAAGCTCCTGTCTATAGGTTTCTTTACCGATCCTAATCAACCCGTGCCATGGCGCGGGCCAATGGTTTCGACGGCAGTAAAACAACTGTTTAATGATGCCGACTGGGGCGAGCTCGATTACCTGGTTGTGGATCTGCCACCGGGAACAGGCGATATTCACATTACGGTTTCACAAACCTTCCCGATTGCCGGGGCGGTTATTGTTACCACGCCGCAAAATGTTGCGCTGGCAGATGCCAAAAAAGGTATCGGCATGTTTATGATGAATGCGATTAATGTGCCACTGTTGGGCATCGTAGAGAATATGAGCTACTTTACCCCTGCCGAGCTGCCGGATAACAAGTACTACATATTCGGCCATGGTGGCGGACAAAAACTGGCGTCGCAATTGGATGTTCCGTTTTTGGGTGAGATACCGCTGGTTAAAAGCATAGCAGATTCGGGTGATATTGGCATGCCGGTTATCCTGCAAAATGGTAACCCGATGAGCAAGGCATTTGCCGATATGGCCAAGCGAGTTGCCCAACAGGTAGCCATTGCCAACGCAAAGGCCAATAGCGCTAGTTTGGTAAATAATTAGTAACTTTACTTTATAAAACTGTAGAAATGAGTTTAAAAGACCAGGTGGAGGCGGCTTTAGATACGATTCGTCCGTATCTTGAAACTGATGGTGGGAATGTGTCTGTAGAGGAGATCACTCCGGAAGGAATTGTAAAATTGAAGTTACTCGGGGCCTGCGGCTCGTGCCCAATGAGTATAATGACTCTTAAAGCAGGTATCGAAGAAGCAATTAAAAAGGCTGTTCCCGATGTTACAGGCGTAGAAGCGCTCAATATAACGGATATCGACGATCCAAATGCGGTACTTCCTGCAAATATGCGTTAATGTTAAGTATTGTTAAATAGTAGCACACATCGCTCCGATCCATTACTTTTGTTTAGTATTTTCGAAACCATTTTATTGCGAACGAGTATAAATAAAAGAAGAAAAGTCAGTTTTAGCGTGAAATACCTTATCGGCATATTGTTCTTGTTAGTTGCTTCAGGCGCTTTTGCCCAGCAACAGGAAAAGCCATTAATACAGTTTAGCGGTATCGTTCATAACGCTGACAGCACTAAGGCCATTGTCCCTTATGTGACCATTACCAATAATTCGTTCCACAAGCAGGTTTTCGTTTCCAATTTCAACGGTTATTTTTCGTTTGTTGCTCACGAAGCAGATACGCTGGTTTTCACCAGCATTGGCTTTGCCCCGCAAACGATAGTAATCCCGGCGTTGGTTCCAAGCAAAAGCTATACGGTGCAGGTCAGTCTTAAACCCCAGATTATTAACCTGCCAACGTTCAGGGTATTTCCTTGGGCCACTACCGATGAGTTTAAGAAAGACTTCCTGTCAATGAAGCTGGCAGATGATGACCTGGAGATAGCCCGCAAAAACATCGAGCACATTACCAACCCCGCTGCTGCCAGTTCGGTACCCCGCGATGGTCCCGAAATTCAGTCAGCCTGGGCACAGAATGCACATAACGACATCGTAAACTCGCATTCGTTCGTAAATCCTTTGCTTAATCCAATTGCCTGGGGAACATTGATCAACCAGATTGCAGCGGGTGATAAGAGCCGGTCAAACGGGAATTGAAAAGCAAGATTCAAGAAGCAAGAATCAAGACTTTTTTGGATAGTTTAAAAGGCCTATCTTGGCTCCTGACTCTTTACTCTACTAACGGCCCTTCTTCTGTGCCGGAAATTTCATCTTATAGTCAACATCTACGATACCCCTGGAAATATCATTTAGTTTCTTTTCTATGAGGCGTTTGCGTAGCGGGCTCAGCTTATCGGTAAATAGCTTGCCTTCTATGTGGTCGTATTCGTGTTGAATGATACGGGCAGCCATACCTTTGAAGGTTTCTTCGTGGTGTTTCCACTGCTCGTCATAGTAGGATATGCGGATAACGGGCTTGCGGTAAACATCCTCGCGAATGTCCGGGATGCTCAGGCAACCTTCGTTAAAGGCCCATTCTTCGCCGGTTTCATCCAGCATTTGTGCATTGATGAATGCTTTTTTGAAGTCTCTGAGTTCAGGTTCCTCGTCATCAAACGGGGTAGCATCTACCACAAACATGCGCATAGAGATGCCAACCTGCGGTGCTGCCAGTCCCACGCCGCGGGCCGCATACATGGTTTCGAACATGTCATCCACCAGGCTTTGGATATGGGGGTATTCGGCAGGTTCGATAGCCGTGGCTTTCTTTCTAAGTACAGGATCTCCGTAAGCAATGATGGGTAACTTCATTCTGCAAAAGTAAGGCTTTATAGTTTAGGCTCAAAAACCAAAGTGGTCAGGCGATTATCAAAAATTTCGTTGCTGATTTCGAGGATCTGTTCCGCAGTAACTGCCTCAATCTTAGCGAATATCTGTTCCAAAGTGTCTACATAACCAAAGTCGAGCAGGCTTTTTGCCATAGATATGATCAGGCCGATACGGTTTTCCTCCGCGAGTGCAATCTGGCCGATGAATTTTTGCTTAGCCTGGTGCAACTGTACGGTGCCTAGTGTTTGGTCGCGCAGCTTTTTTAATTCTTTATGAACCAGTTTTTCGGCTTTGGCAGCTTTTTCAGTGTCTGTGCCGAAGTAAATAGAGAATATGCCGGTATCCGACAGGGGAGTATAATTGGACTCGATGGTATAGGCAATGCCGTATTTTTCCCGAATCTCGAGGTTGAGGCGATTGCTCATACCTACACCGCCCAGCAGGTTGTTGAGCAGCAGCAATCCCATTTTATGGTGATGCGCAGATGGATAGGCCCTATTGCCGATCACAAAATGCAGCTGGCTGATGGGCCTTACCACACTCAACTTTTGCCCTGTAAGAGCTGATGGTTCAGCCCGGTGTTTGACCGAATTATTTGCCGGAATGTGTCCAAAATATTTCTCGCAAAGCTTAACCAGTTTGGTAAAATTATGATCGCCAATAACGGCAAACACCATTTCGGATGTGTTATAGTTGGCAGCCATAAATTGGCTGATATCCGTTTTGTTTAATTTGGAGACCGATTTGGTAGTGCCCAGGATGTTCTGGCCCAAAGCATGGTCCTTGAATAACATTTCCTCGAAATCGTCCTGGATGGCTTCCTCAGGCTGATCGAGGTAAGAAGCAATCTCATCCAGGATCACACCGCGTTCTTTTTCCAGCTCCTCTTGCGGGAAGGTGGAATGGAACAGGATATCTTCGAACAGATCAACGGTACGCTCCAGGTGCTGCTTAAGCAGTGATGCATGGATACAGGTGTATTCCTTGGTGGTATAGGCATTCAGGTCGGCGCCAACCAGCTCCAGCCGGTTCAGGATCTGGTTGGTGTTGCGTTTTTCGGTTTCCTTGAATAGCAGGTGTTCGATAAAATGTGCCAGTCCTTCCTTATGCTCAGGCTCATCGCGCGAGCCGGCATTAACCACAAAGCAGCAGTGCGTGATGGGTGAAGGGAATGGTTTATGTAAAATCCTGATACCGTTGGGCAGGGTATGGACCTGGTAGTCGATCATAAGTGACGAATATAGGGATTTGGGTCGGGAAGTCCGAAAAGCTTGTCCGACAACTGGCGGATCCGCATAAGTCCGGAAGATTGTAAGTAGAAAATGGTACTTTAGTAGAACTAACCTTTATTCCCAATTAAATGACCAATGAATTTGATGAGATAATGGCGAAACGCTCGGACGCTGAGTTAATAGCCATACTTAATAGTCACGAAGGCGACTACCAGCCTGCAGCTTTGGAGGCCGCTAAGAGGATATTTGAAGGCCGAAATCTGTCAGTTTCCCAAGTTGAAACCGCAAAAGTGCAGATCGCAATGGCTCGTGAAAAAGATAAGACCAAAGCTAATGAGCCATTAACAATCGGCCCAAAAATCCTTGCTTTTATATTTCCCGGCCTTTATTTGCTCGCGGCATCAGGGCTCTACAACGCCGATGGATACAATCGTAAGGCAAGGGAGCTTCGGAGATGGACTCTGTATGGTTTCTGTTTTTATGTTGGCTTTGTTTTGCTGATGTTTCTCATAAGCGCCTTATCAAATTCCTAAACCTCGGATGCCACCTTCCTCATCTTCTCCAAAGCCGTCTTCGCCACAACCAAAGCATCCTGCTTATAATAAGCAACATTGAATAGCTCGGCCGAAAGGATCAATGGCTTATGGGGTCTTTTGAGCATTTTCAGGATGCGTTTAATAGGTGCCACACCATCGCCGGGATAAATGCGGTCGGCGTCGGTGATCACATCGGC
>JAICXZ010000809.1 GCA_025934475.1 Mucilaginibacter sp.
CGAT
The DNA here is from genome assembly GCA_025934475.1 of Mucilaginibacter sp. GTDB lineage: Bacteria > Bacteroidota > Bacteroidia > Sphingobacteriales > Sphingobacteriaceae > Mucilaginibacter. The sequence continues at coordinate 5 of JAICXZ010000809.1, forward strand.
GATCGGCGTAGCCGAAGCTTCTATGCCTAAATGTCCGTCGTTGTTGACGGCATGCAGGTCAGCGGTCAATCTTTTAGCGAGCACATCGCGGCTGGTTATCGTATCGTAGTCATGATGCTGCTGATGCTGCCGGATCGCTGTGGTCATTTTTTTAGCGACCTCCTCGTAGACGTAAAGGGCATTGACTTTGGCGACAAGGGTATCGATCACCGCCTTACGTTCAGCAGCGCCCATTTTTTTTCCTGAGTCGGTAGCGTTCTTATCCTGTGCTTTTGCTGCGAGGGCAAAAGTGATAGAGAACAATAGCGTAAATACAATTTTATTCATGTGGTCTTCGTTCAAGCTTTTTTTGATATTTAATTTCTCCGAAGTTCTGCAACTTCCTTTCAAATTCAAACCGGAATTACACTCAAATCCCGATTTGAGTGGTGCATTACTGTATGGTAAATTAAAAAAGCCCTACTATATGAAGCCTGCCTATGAATACGAGTGAATATATCCATTATAACAATGTAAAAAGATAATGACCTGCGCTGTTGACGACAAAACAGGGTCCAAAGTTTTCGTGGGTTAGACAGTTCATTTGCTTATGTGCGCATGAGCTGTAGAATCATCGAACAGCATGAGTGTATGATCGGATGTGAAAAATATGTATGATGAAATGTGAAAAGTTACATCTGTTGCGGTTTAGATCGATTTCCTTAATTATTTTGTAACCCCTTTCGGAGCGCCGCTCTCTAACGGGAAATAAATAATTGATAAATGGATAATAATAATGAATTAATCGAGCTGGAAGATTTGTTTGGCGAGCAGCATATTGGAAGCTGCTATGATACCCCTTTAAGAAACGACGCGTTTGCCATTTCAGATGCAGAGAAGATAAGGGTTATTTCGCATCATTTCCGCGAAATAATGAATACCCTGGGGCTGGACCTTGAAGACGACAGTTTAAACGGTACTCCCGGGCGTGTCGCCAAAATGTTTGTAAAAGAAGTTTTTAGCGGACTTAACCCGGCGAACAAACCCGAGATCAGGCTCTTTGAAAATAAGTATCGATACAACGAGATGCTTATTGAAAAAGACATCACCCTTTATTCCTACTGCGAGCATCATTTTGTGCCCATCATAGGTAAGGTTCATGTTGCCTATATATCAAATGGCAGCGTGATAGGTTTGTCAAAAATTAACCGGCTTGTGCAACATTATGCAAAGCGTCCGCAAGTGCAGGAACGGCTTACCAATCAAATTGCCGATAGCTTAAAGGAGGCATTGCAAACCGAGGATATCGCCGTTATTATCGATGCCGTGCATCTTTGTGTTGCTTCCCGCGGGGTTAAGGATACCAATAGCAGCACGGTTACCGCCAGTTATTCGGGGAAATTTAAGGAGGAGCAAACCCGGGCGGCCTTTATAAGCCTGGTAAAATAAATCCCGGAATATCGGACCAATATATTTCCGGTCGGACAAGGCCCTGTTCCCCTGTTCACAACCCGCCGACTGGCGGATGTTGAGGAATGACATCTGCTGGTTAGTTAAAATTTGTGGCGTTCATTAACGATAATCCTATCTTTGGATATGGGAAAAGCAGCTATCAACGGCATCGGGCTAAACTACGTGGATAACGGGCATGGCGAGCCTATTATTCTCATTCATGGTCACCCGTTCGACCATACCATGTGGGATCCGCAGATAACCGCTTTTTCAAAGGCTTACCGTGTTATTGCGCCCGACCTGCGGGGCTATGGCAAAAGCACTCTGCCTGACCCGGCAAATACCCGGTTCGAAGACTACGCGACCGATGTTATCCAACTTGCCGACTATTTGGGTTTGGATAGCTTTCATTTGGGCGGCCTGTCCATGGGCGGCCAGATCATTATGGAAATATACCACCAGGCGCCTTCCCGGGTGAAAAGTTTGATCCTTGCTGACACATTCGCCGGTCTGGATACACCCGAAGCCAAACAC
>JAICXZ010000475.1 GCA_025934475.1 Mucilaginibacter sp.
CCAATATCTTCCTGAATAAAGTGTCACCTATCCCTGTCGATATCTTACCTTTTAGCGCTTTGAGCGGTTCAAATGACGAAAGCAGCAGCGCCGGGTAAATACTGGAAGCGATCAGCGTACCGGCAATGGTGCAAATGATTACGAGCCATATGTGATAATCAGACAGATCGAGTACCATTTGTTTGCCCGAGATATTATTGAAGACAGGCATCAAAGCATAAGCTACTGCTATTGCAAATATGGCAGCCAGCGCGAACAGAACAGCCGTTTCGATAATGAACTGCATAAATAAGTGAAACTTCGCAGCACCTACAATCTTGCGCATACTAATCTCCTTCGAGCGCAACATTGATCTTGCGGTTGACAGATTGACATAATTAATGCAGGCGATAATCAATATCAGCAATGCTATCGCTATAAATATCCGAACGGTACCTATACCTCTGTCGGTCATGTCGGCATTATACAGGTGCATTTTGGTTAAAGGATAAAGCAGATACGAAGCGTCGGTATCGGGCGGGCTGTGTTTCAGATGTATCTTCAATATTTTAGCCTCAAGATCCTTGATTGACGCGCCCGGTTTTAGCTGCAAAAAAGCCGGATAACTCAGGGTGCCAAAATCGCTATTCATGTCCCGGTCCTGGGTTAATATCTCTTTGGCATGATAGCTCAGGGGCAGAATGATATCCATATGGAAGTCCGAATTCTTTGGGATGTCGTTGATAACACCACTTACAGCAAAGCTCTGCTTTTCATCCACAGTGATCATCTTCCCTATCGGGTCGGCGTCACCAAAAAATTTTTTAGCCGTTTCCCGGGTGATCACTATTGAATTATCATCAGGAAATGGCTTTGCAGGATTTCCTTCTGTAAGCGGAAAATCGAACATGGTAAACAAGGAAGGGTCAGCGAAAATAGTTTTTTCGTCACCAAAAACCTTGTCCTGGTATTTGTACAACGAAAAGCTGACGTCGAAGCAAAGCCTTGTTTCGTTTGTAACTTCAGGCAGCTCCTCTTTAGCCATTTTTGCTATCGGCGCAACGCCGAATTCGAATATCTGCTTGGTTGCGCCCGTACCACCTTGTATATCGAGCCGGTAAATATTCTTCGCATTTTTATGAAAAGTATCAAAGCTCAACTCATCCTGAACCCACAACAGTATCAAAATACCAATTGCCAGTCCAAGGGTCAATCCCGCAATATTGATAACCGAATAAAATTTATTCTTAATCAAATTACGCCACGCTGTTTTCAAATAGTTCCTTATCATGATAAACAAATTCTAAAATCTAAACGCTAAAACCTAAATTCTAAAATCTAAACGCTAAGCCCTAAAAACTCCATCGAATAGACTGCTACTGCTACTCGGACCTAAGGCTCTTCACCGGGTTTGCTATGGCTGCCTTAATGGTCTGAAAGCTAAGAGTGCACAATGCTGTCAGCAACATACCTGCCCCGGCCAGCACGAAAACCCACCAACTGAGCGAAGTATGATCGGCAAAGTTTTGCATCCACTTGTTCATTACCCAAAAAGCTACCGGCGTCACAACCACGAAGGCCAGCAATACCAGCAAAACCAGTTCCCGTGACAGCAGCGAAACGATTTGTGCAACAGTTGCCCCAAGTACTTTACGAACACCTATTTCTTTGGTTCGGGCGCTTGTAGTGAACATAGCAAGCCCTAGCAATCCCAGGCAACTGATAAAGATGGACAAGCCTGTGGCCCACGTGAGCAACTGAGAAGTATGCTGTTCCTTATCATACATTTTTGCAATGGATTCATCAAAAAAATGATAAGAATAATCATCGGCCGGATACACTTCTTTCCATGCTTTTTCCATAGCCGCCAGTGCTGTCTTCCATTCATTTCCTCCGGCTGTTTCTGGCTTAAGAGCGATGTGCACTGTACCATAACCATAATTTTGAGGATATATGGCCATGGGCTTTATCGGTGCATGCAACGAAGCCTGGTGAAAATCAGCTACTATTCCTACTATCTCACGTTTTTCGGTTTTTCCAAAGTCAACAGCTTTCCCGATGGCATCGGCTACATTTTCAAATCCAAGTACATGAGCATAAGTACTGTTTATAACCATTGCCGTTGAAGTATCGCTCTGCCTGATATCACGGCCTGCAATTAATTTAATGTGATAAACTTTGATATAGTTTTCATCACCTGATTTATGATATAGCTCAGAGCGAACCTCTTTTTTGCCGTCATGATAAGTTGCGTCATTAGAAGTCCATCCCGCAGATGAAGGGACATCACCGCCAAGACTAACCATTTCTACTTGAGAAATAGCTTTTATTTTGTTGGCGAAAACCAGGCGCAATCCTTCTGTTTTTTGTTTCCATGGCAGATTGATATAAACGATCGCATTCTTCTTAAACCCTAAATCCTTGTGCAGCGCGTAATAAATCTGCTTGCTGACAAGAATAGTCGCCACGATAAAAAATTGAGCGATTACGAATTGGGTTACCATCAGCGATTTTCGCAGAAATGCATTCCTGGTTTTGCTGGTACCAGCATAAGCCTGATTTTTGAGTACCAAAACAGGCCGGAATTTTGAAAGCACCATGGCGGGGTAAAAACCTGAAACAAAACTCACAATTATGATTAGCAGCAGAATGAAAATCCAAACTGAGGGATGGTTTAGCAAGTCGAGTTTGATATCCTTAGAAATAAAATCAGAAAAGAGTTTTATAACCAAAGGTGTAATTGCGATAGATATAATCACAGCACACACTGTCACCAGCGTTGTTTCGCTCAAAAATTGACCGATCAGTTGCCTGCGGCTTCCGCCCATGGTCTTACGTATACCTATTTCTTTTGCTCGTTGCGATGCTTGTGCAGTAGTGAGATTTATAAAATTGATGCAGCCTAATAATAGCAGAAACGCACCGATAGCCATTAGGCCATAAAGTGTGGTTTTATTTACCGCAGAGTTGCCTATCGCGCCATATTTTTCATTAAAGTGTATGTCACTTAAAGGCTGTAACCTACTAAGGCTTTGATACCCCTTGTTTCCCAAAGGATTTGGTGTATACTTTGCCTGCAGGGCTTTTAGCTGTTTGTCTATAGCCGGCGCTGTAACACCCTTGGCAAGCTTCACAAAGCACATGGAGTTACCATCAGTTGAGCTCCAGCTACTTATCTCGTTTTTCAGAGATTTAATATTCTGAATGGTCAGGTAAGAAATAAAATCAGTAAATGTGAAATCTGTATTTCCTTTAAATTCTTCAATTATTCCTCCAACATTAGTTTTAACCGAATCGTCATACACCACCTGTCTTCCCAGCATTTGCTCATAAGATAGCGATGGAAAATATTTCTTGGCCTGCTGCGAAGAAAGCACAACCTGGTTTGGCTGGGCCAGCGCATTAACAGAACCGGCCAGCCATCGGTAAGAAAAGATATTGAAATAGCGCTGATCGGTATAAACTACATTTTCATTGTGCTTAAATTTTGACTTAGTTTTTCCGGGAATCTCTACGTTATAGCTTTCACTGAAGGCCGGCGCCGATATCTCAACACCTGTGACCTCATTTTTTATTGCATCCGGTAACGGGCCCTTTACTCCCGGGTTGTAAAACACTTCGCCAGAATAATTAAAATCGCTTACCACACGATATATTCTGTCTCCGTCTTTATGAAAGTTGTCAAAAGTAAAATCATGATAGACGATCAGAAATATTACCAGCGATGCACTGATGCCAATGGCCAAGCCAATGATATTGATGAACGTGAATAGCTTATGACGCCTAAAACTGCGGAAGGCAGTTTTTAAGTAGTTTTTGAACATGGTCGAACGGTTTACGCTCAAAAAGATACAAAAACCTATACCAATAACATAATTGACTTATAATGAGTATATTAATATAAAAACCAATACACCCGATGTCCGCAAGCGAACAACGGGTGTACGATTACGATACAGTGTTTAGTCCGAAAGTCCG
>JAICXZ010000151.1 GCA_025934475.1 Mucilaginibacter sp.
AAAATGTCAGCTGATCCGGGTCATATGCCTTAAAGATTACTTTTCCTCCCATGCCTTTAAGTTACCAAAAATCACCCTAAATTAAAAAGGCTGCCTCACTTTTGAGACAGCCTCTTTTTGTTGATACAGATATGGAAATAAAAAGAATAAACCCCGCGGAATCGGCCCTGGTCATAAGCCTTTTCGACCAATACCGTCAGTTTTATAAGCAGCCTTCGGATATAGGTGTAGCCGAACGTTTTATTAATGAACGGCTGGGTAAGAATGAGTCGGTAATTTTTGTTGCTTTAGATAACAATGAGCCGGTAGGCTTTACGCAACTTTACCCCAAATACTCTTCGGTGCGGGTAAGCAAAAACTGGATATTGAACGATCTTTATGTAGATAACAATTACCGCAAGCAGGGGATAGGCGAAGCGCTGATCAGGGCTGCCATGGAATTTGCTAAAAATGAAGGCGCCACTTTTGTGCAGTTGGAAACAGCCGTTAATAATTATACCGCGCAAAGCCTGTATGAAGCTATCGGCTTTGAGAAACAGGGGCCGGATACTGAGTTTTTGTTATATAAGATGACCGTATAGGCGAGGCGGTTGGCGCAAGGTGCATGGCGTGAAAAAAAAGGTCTCTCAATCGCCTTGCGCCAGCCGCCCACCGATCAGATCACTGCTCGTTATATGGCTTTTTCGCCTTCTCCGGGTCGTAATGAAGCTTTGGCGTCAACCAGTATAAGAGGATAACCCTCGAGAAACGATAATTAAATGGCGATAATAGGAATGCAACGCCAAGCAATACGCTGATGTATAACCAGGGCGATTCGGAGTGCGTAAGGATATAAGTGGCTATTCCAACCGTTACCATTTCGGCCACCACCATACCATAACTCACAAACATCGCCACATAAAAATATCCGGGTTCTATCTCAAACTGAAAATTGCAGTAAGGGCACCGTGTATTCATTTTCTGGCTCAGGAAGCCCAGCGATGATTTCTGAAACATATCGCCTTTGCGGCACTTTGGGCATTTGGCATGTAATGCAGCGTTGAATTCTGACTCGTTTTTGGGGGCATTTGTATCTGAACTTGCCATAGCTTTATTATTTTAAAGTATTCTTCCTGAAATCTTCAGGAGTAATGTCAGTATAGTTTTTAAAGAATTTGGTGAAATAGGAGTTGTCATTAAAATTTAACTGGTAAGCTATTTCACTGATAGACATATCCTGGTTAATGAGTAGCCGCTTTGCCTCAAGCAACACCCTGTTCCTGATCATTTCACCTGCCGGAATCCCAAGTACGTCATTAGAAACCGCGTTCAAATGATTGGGCGTAATGTACAGCAGTTCGGCATACTCCCTTGGTAAGCGAAGCTTGGTGAAGTTTTTCTCGATCAATCGCTTGAAATTTTTAATCAGCGTATAGTTATAAACCGAGGGCCTCTTTACGCTTCCATTTTTGTCCATTCGCGACAATTGGATAAAAATTTGCAAAAGCAGCAGCCTGATCATATCGGCACTCATACGCCCGTCGTGTTCGCTTTCTGCTATTATATCTTCAAATAGCCTGATGATACCCGGTCTGAATTCGGGTGTTAAATTGATCACCGCGTCATCAACGTCGCCGCTAAAAAACGTGAACTGTTGAAAATAATCACCCGCCAGCAGGAATGATGGGAAAAACTCTGTCGAGAAATGAACCAGGTATCCGTCAACCTCTCCCTCAAAGTCCCATGAGTGCACCTGGCCGGGGGTCATAAAGTAAACCTGGTACGGTTTAACATCGAACATTTTAAAGTCGATAGTATGGCTTCCAGCACCTTTGGTGAACAATACGAGGTGATAAAAGTTATGTTTATGCGGGAAATGCAGATCCTTGTGCTTCTTTAAATAGGTGCCGAAGCGGCTTATCAGCACATCGTCCTGCTGATAGTCGGATAGCTTGCAAATATCATATACCGGGAACCCCTTTTTCATTGTGATACAAAAGTACGGGTAAAGTACAATAAATTATTGTGTTAATTGTAGTGCTAATGGTATTTTTTACTGATTGACTTTGGCTCGGATCAAAATGGCCCTAAAAAAATAATCCCCTGCCGGGAGGCAGGGGATATTGTGGTCCGTCTTACTCGCTAATTCGGACCAAACCTAAACCTTATCACTGCAAATTTGTGAATTTATCATGAATAATCGATGAAAAATTTTAAAAAAATGTAAACGGAAAATTTACATTTTTACAAAAAGCGTGGAAATGACACTCAAACGACCAGATAGCATCATTTTTGACATGGATGGTACACTATGGGATGCCGTAGATACTTATGCCGAATCGTGGAACATTGTATTTAAAGAGCTAGGTATCAACATCCATGTGGACCGTAATGAACTGGCCAAAATGGTAGGGTGGGAAGGCAAAAAGGTGCACGCCGTTATTATGCCCGATTTTGACGACGAGCAACGTCAAAGCATTTATGCGAAAGTAAATGCGCTTCGCAGGGTGCTTTTGCCGCAAAATGGCGGTGTTTTGTATGAAGGAGTAAAAGAGGGGCTTCAAAAGCTGGCTTCAAAGTATCAGTTGTATATTGTGAGCAACTGCGCCGTGGGTATTATCCGGCTGTTTATGGACTGGGCCGGTATTAACGAACACATTATCGATGAGATAGCTTATGGTACTAATCAAATGCCGAAGCATTACAATATTAAATTACTGATTGAACGGCATAACCTCGGGAACCCGGTTTACGTAGGCGATACCGAAGGCGATGGTGAGCAAAGCCGGTTGGCAGGTATTCCGTTCGTATTTGTAAGCTATGGCTTTGGGAATACCGATGATCATGACATCCGGTTTGATAGTTTTACCGGGTTAACCGAGTATTTTATGGGTCTTGAGTAGATCAATCGGCCAGGGGCAGGCTGAAGTAGAATGTTGATCCCGTGCCCTCGGTGCTCTTTACGCCGATTTTTCCTTTGTGGCGATGTATGATCTCGCTGGATAGGTATAAGCCGATCCCAAAACCCGAAACATGCTTCATGTCCTCATCATCGACTCGGTAAAAACGCTGGAAAATCTTTTCCTGGTCCTTAGGCTTAATGCCAATGCCCATATCTGATACAGACACCAATACATGATGATCCGTTAGTTCGGTGGTTAAATTTACCGTGCTACCCTTAGGAGAGTATTTAATCGCATTGCTGATGAAATTGCTGATCACCTGCGCAATCTTTTCCCTATCAGCATTCACATTCATTTCACCCGTCGACTGGAATTTTATATGATGCGTTCCTGCAATGATCCGGCTTTCGGCAATAGTGTCATTGGCGAGCTTATTGATATCGAACAGTTGCTTTTTTAGTTCGAGTTTACCAGGTTCAATTTTGGACAGGTCAAGGAAGCTATGGATAAGTGCCGTCATTTTGTTCACCTGATTCAGGGCTTTCAGCAGCGACGTACCAACAAACGGATCAGTGGCATTGGCAAGCTTTATTTCGAGTAGCTGAATGTAAGCCTTAAGCGAGGTAAGTGGTGTTTTTAGTTCGTGGCTGGCCATGGCAATGAAATCATTCTTGCGGATATCGTCCCTTTTAATGTCGGTAATATCCACAATGGTTCCCAGCATCCGCATAGGCTCCTTCTTTTCGTCAAAAAGCACTACACCTTTGGTACGGATCCAATGGAGCGATTCATCGGGCCAGAAAATGCGCACCTCATATTCGTAGCGTCCGGTTTCCAGCGCTTCTGCGTAGGCTCTGAGCACAACATGCTGCATGTCTTCAGGATGTATCTGGTTGCGGATAAATGAAAGGGTAATTTCAGTTTCTGGCGTATGCCCGAAAATGCTTTTCAGTTGGGGCGAATAACTGAAGTTAAACTCTTTGATCCCCAGGTCCCAAAAGGCAAGGCCAGTGGCTTCCGCGGCAAGCAGCAGACGATTTTCGCTTTCGATAGCTACTTTTTTAACTTTTACTTCGCCGGTTATATCGATGACCGTATTCAGGATGTAGGATACTTTTCCGTTTCTAGCGGTAATCGGCGTATTAGAGCACGACCAGTAACACTCCTCCAGTTGGTTGGTTTCAGGATTTATGCTATCGTAACGATAAACGGGCACATCGTGCTGTTCGCCGGTGTCCGCCACTTTGTTAAATGCGTACCGGGCTTTCGTTTCATCATTCGGATCATCATCGGTATCCGGAAACACTTCGAAAAAACCTTTCCCTACAACATCTTCCCGCTTTACCGATGTAATTTTTAAATAGGCATCACTTGCCGCCACAATAGTAAAAACAGGTGCATTAGCTTTCACGAGAAGCGAGCCAGGTGATTTCTCAAAAAGCAATTGAAATAGCCCCTCCGGTAAGCTATCTGCGACAGGGTCGGCCATAGACATAGAAGTATGCGGGATCAAGTGTAAAGAATTTTAATCGATAATGGGATAAGCTTTTATGTGAATACAAAAAAATAGCAATAATGTTTTAAACAATATATAAACTGTTGAGAATGATCATTTATCTTCTCATTTAAAAAATGGAATCATCGCGTAGCTATAAAAATTCAAAACTTATTTACATTAGCCGTGTTTTAGCCCCATAGTTAAGCCGATACTTTGAATTTAGAGAAAAAGATCACCTAAATTATTGTTCGCAATGACAAGGGAAAAGAAAACAAAAAAAATAGACCACATTTACAAGTATTTGCCCAAATCGGCCTCGGGCATATCCGGATTAGATGAGATCACCCAGGGTGGACTGCCAACAGGCCGTCCCACGCTGATTTGCGGTGACGCAGGCTGCGGAAAGACCCTGATGTCCATAGAATTCATTGTAAAAGGAGCCATATTGTATAATGAGCCAGGGGTAATTATGGCATTTGAAGAAACCGGCCAGGAACTGGCCATGAATGTTGCTTCGTTTGGATTTGACCTGGAACAATTGCAAAAGGACAAGAAGATAAAAATAGATCATGTCCATATTGACCGGAGTCAGATCGAAGAAACCGGCGAGTATAATCTGGATGGCATATTTATCCGGCTTAATTATGCCATTGACAGCATTGGCGCAAAGCGGGTAGTGCTGGATACCATCGAAAACTTGTTCGCGGGATTGGAGAATGAAGCGATATTGCGCGCCGAGTTACGCCGGCTGTTTAGCTGGCTTAAAGAAAAAGGCGTTACTTCTATTATTACCGGCGAAAGAGGTAATGGCATGCTCACCAGGCACGGGTTGGAAGAGTATGTATCTGATTGCGTTATTTTCCTCGATCATCGCGTAATAGACCAGGTATCCACCAGGCGGTTAAGGATTGTAAAGTACAGGGGTTCCGTACATGGGACGAATGAGTACCCTTTCTTAATCGACGAGGATGGCATTTCGGTGCTGCCAGTTACCTCACTTGGTCTGGAAAAGCAGGTGTCTTATGAAAAAATTTCATCGGGAATCCCGGCGCTCGACAAAATGATGGGCGGAAAAGGGTTCTACAAAGGAAGCAGCATATTAGTTTCAGGTACCGCCGGCACAGGTAAAACCAGTATGGCCGCGTATTTTGCAAACCAGGCCTGCAATGATGGTAAAAAGTGCATTTATTTTGCCTTCGAAGAATCGCCGAGGCAGATTGTGCGCAACATGAAATCAATCAGCCTCAACCTGGAGAAACACGTGAGCAAGGGCCTGCTGCGCATTCACGCATCCCGGCCGACTTTGTTCGGACTCGAAATGCACCTGGTATCGATCTATAAAGCTATCAGGGAGTTTAGACCCGACGTTGTTATTCTCGACCCCATAACTAACCTGATAACCGTAGGAGGAATGAGCGACGTAAAAGCTATGCTGGTACGGTTAATTGATTTTTTACAGGATGAGCAGATTACGGTCATGTTTACCGCGCTTAGTTTAAATGCCACAGTGAGCGAGCAAACCGACGAAGGGGTGTCCTCGCTGGTTGATACTTGGTTGTTGGTAAGGGATATCGAATCGAACGGGGAACGAAACCGTGGTCTGTATATCATCAAGGCGCGTGGCATGAAACACTCTAACCAGGTACGCGAATTTATCATTACAGATAGGGGACTGGATTTGGTAGACGTTTATCTTGGACCTGATGGTGTGCTGACAGGATCGGCCCGCGAAGCACGAAAGATCGAGGAGGAAACAGGCGTGGCATTGCGCGACTATGCGCTTAATGCTAAGGACCGGGAAATAGACAGGCAGCGCAAAACGCTGGAAGCCAAAATATCAAGCTTGAAAAATGAATTTGAATCGGCGGAAGAGCAGCTGAACCGGATATACAATGAAGACATACTACGTAAGCAGGTACTGAGCAAAACACGCGACCAGATGACAAAAATAAGGCGTGGCGACGAAGAGACAGGTACGGCCAAAATCAAAAAGAGCAAAAATGAAAAATGAAAAAAAGTGGGAGCTGAGATTGTATGTCGCAGGTAAAACAGAGCGCTCGGTTACTGCCCTTGCCAACTTGCGAAAATATTGCGAGGAACACATGAAAGGGCAATATAGGATAGAAGTGATAGACCTGCTGGAGAAGCCGCAACTTGCGGAAGGCGACCAGATACTGGCGGTGCCGACGCTGGTTAGGAAAGTTCCGGAGCCTATCCGTAAAATAATTGGCGACCTGTCTAACGAAGAAAAAGTATTAGTTGGTCTAAACATTATACCCGCTCAAAGCATTATAGAATAGTTGATGAAGGCAACCGCTACTGAATCTGATTGGGGAAATGAAACGAAACAATGGTATGTCCTGCGCCTGTTTGTGGCCGGTACGTCCCCAAATTCGGTGCGCGCTATAACCAATCTTAAAGCTGTTTGTGAAACCTACCTGGCCGATAAATATGAGCTTGAGATCATCGATATACACCAGCAGGCACATAAAGCCGAAGGCGAGCAGGTGATTGCGTTACCCATGCTCATCAAAAAATCGCCGGGAACCGAACGCAGGATGATTGGTGATATGTCTGATACTGGAAAAGTTTTAAGAGGATTAGGGATCAAAGAGTCAGCAGCCTAAATGGATACTCTGAAATCATACGAGGAATTAAATCGCGAAATTCGCGAGCTTACTATCAAACTGGAGGAAGCAAACGATACCGTTGAGGCTATCCGTACCGGTCAGGTTGACGCCATCGTGGTGCATGGCCCCGAGGGGCATAGGATATATTCTTTAAAAACGGCTGACCACACATACCGGGTGTTTATCGAAAAAATGAGCGAAGGCGCAGTCACTATCGATAAAGC
>JAICXZ010000492.1 GCA_025934475.1 Mucilaginibacter sp.
TCTCATCGATCACGGTTTCCACAAACAATTGATGCGTAATTGCTTGCAGCTTAACAATGGTAATGATGCTGATGGCACGCCGGTATTTTCCGAAATCGGGCAGTTGGCAGGGGTATCCAATACCGACTGGAGCTGGGCTCCGCTCTTCGCGGACTTTGATAACGACGGCTGGAAGGACCTGTTTATCTCCAACGGCATATTGAAGGACATGACAAATCTTGACTTCGTCAAGTATACCTCAGGTTATTCCCCGCAGTACGTCAAGGAAAAACAGGACAAGGGTGAATTATGGGAGCTGATCCAAAAAATGCCAACGACGAAGCTTACTAATTACCTCTTTAAAAATAACCACGACCTCACGTTCTCCAATGTTACTGCTAATTGGGGCCTTAACAAATTAGGAGTGAGTAACGGTGCGGTGTATGCCGACCTTGACAACGACGGCGATCTTGACCTGGTGATCAACCAACTGGACGATGTCGCAACTATTTACAAGAATAATACCTCCGAAAAACATCAAAAATCGCATTTTCTACGACTGCGGCTAAAAGGTTCCAATAAAAACACCTTTGGCGTGGGGGCTAAGGTATATGTGACCACAGCGCAGGGTACGCAATTCCAGGAAGAATATTTTAACCGGGGTTTTCAATCATCGGTTGATCCGGTTATGCACTTTGGGTTAGGTAAAGACAGCGTTATTCAATCCTTAAAGGTGCTGTGGCCTACCGGCAAAGTATCAAACCTTCAGAATATTAAATCAGATCAATTATTGGTTGTCGAGCAGAAGGACGCCATGCGTAGTCAGGATAAAACTCCTCCCAAAAACGAAGATATAAAACCCCTATTCACTGATGTTACCCAGTCGGCCGGTATCAATTTCACCGATAAGGCTTCTGCTTATGTCGATTTTAAAATTTCGCCCCTGTTACCATACCAGGTTTCTAAAATGGGGCCTTGTATTGCCAAAGCCGATGTTAACGGCGATGGTTTGGAAGATGTATTCATCGGCGGCGGCATTGATCAGCAAAGCCAATTGTATCTTCAGACCAAAGACGGGCGCTTTGTGTTGGCCCCCTCGCAACCATGGAACAACAATAAACTTTGCTTCAATGCCGACGCGCTGTTCTTTGACGCCGACGGCGACGGCGACATGGACCTTTACCTGGTTAGTGGTGGCGGCGAATATCCGCAGGGCAGCGAAAATTACCAGGACAGAATTTTTGAGAACGACGGCAAGGGGAATTTCAAAGAAGTTTTGAATGCCTTGCCGAAAAAGACCGTAAGCGCCAGTTGCGCAAGAGCAGCCGATATCAATCATGATGGCAAACCCGATCTCTTCATAGGCGGCCGTTACAGGGCCGGGATGTTCCCGATGTCTCCGCCGAGCTATGTTTTGAAAAATGTTAGTAGTCGGGGTAATATCCGCTTCGAGATAGATGCATCACAAAAGGACCCTGTACTAGACAATCCGGGTATGGTTACCGATGCCGTTTGGGCCGATCTGAACAAGGACGGCTGGCCCGACCTGGTTGTTGTTGGGCAGTTTATGCCCATCACCGTGTTTGAGAATTATAGGGGAGTACTTGTCGATCAAACAAAAGAATACGGTCTTTCTGATTCGAATGGCTGGTGGACGCGCATCAAAGCTGTCGACCTGGACAATAACGGAAACATAGATTTTGTCGTCGGCAACCTGGGGCTTAACACCTTGCTCAAGGCGTCGGTTGATGAGCCTGTCACCATTACCTGCGCCGATTTTAGTGGCGACGGGTCAATGCAGCCAGTTCTGTGCTACTACATACAGGGGAAAAGTTATCCATATAATACCAGGGACGAACTAATGGATCAGATGCCCTGGTTGCAGAAAAAATTTGCCCGCTATAGTGATTTCGCAGACGCCCAACTGGCCGACATTTTTCCAAAAGAAAAGCTTGACTCAGCTAAAACATTCAAAATTAATCAACTGGCTACAGTTGTGCTAAAGAATACGGGGCACTACCAGTTTACGATTAAGCGCTTGCCGATGGCTGCGCAAACCAGCATGGTGAACGGGATAGTAGCGAATGATATTGAAAAAGGTGGTGGGAAAGAACTCATCCTGGCGGGCAATTTCTATCCGTTTCGGGTACAGTTCGGCCCGCTGGACGCTGGGATAGGGATGGTGTTAACGGGGAATAAGAATGGCGATTTTAGTACAGAAGCCTATGCAGCTACCGGATTAAAGATAGATGGTGATGCTCGAAACCTGATCAGGGTAAATGGAGCAAACGGCAGCTATTGGCTTGTTGCCGCGAAGAATGACGGACAGGTGCAGGTGTTAAAACGCAACAATTAAAGAAATGCGCAACGAACAATAAACACTAATAACATTCAACAATACAACAATTACGCTCAACCAACTAAACCATGGCTCAAACTTTACAAGAAAGATCCCTCATTGAGAGAAAAACCCATCGAAGGCCCGTGCCTCGGTCGATGGTGATGACATTGTTTTTGGTCCTGCTGCTGTTTTCGGGCGGAAGCGCCGTCGCTTCCACCTTGCACGGCGAGGCCGGAACGGTGCATTTAAAGGCAGCTGCCACGCTTATTAAAGGTGTTGTGCTCGACGAAAGCAAGCAGCCCATACCCGGCGCTACGGTTGCTATTAAAAAGATCAATGCGATCACAACCACAGATGTTCAGGGCAGGTTTCAACTAAACGTGCCGCCGGGCGAATATGACATCGATGTTACTTTCGTCGGCATGAAACCCGTCCGCAGACACATCGTTGTAGGCGACACCACTCCGGAGGATATTGTCATCGTCATGCCCGCATCAGCCAGTGCTTTAAGTGAGGTAGTAGTAGTGGGTTACGGTTCACAATCCAAGAGAAATGTTACCGGCTCGGTAGTGAGCGTTAAAGGCGCCGATCTGCAAAATCTTCCGGTAAGTAACCCTGCCGATGCTATCCAGGGTCGAGCTGCCGGTGTAGACATTGTAAGGAGTGACGGCTCTCCGGGCAGTGTACCCAGTATTCGCATTAGGGGTACTGGTACTATCAACAATGCCGACCCGCTGATCGTTATCGACGGTGTGCCTGCCGGCGGATTAAATGACGTAGATGCCAACGATATTGCTTCGATAGACATTTTAAAGGACGCATCGGCTTCGGCAATTTACGGTTCAAGGGCGGCCAATGGCGTTGTAATTATTACAACAAAAAAAGGCAACAACAACGAGAAGGCAAAGACCAGCGTCAGCCTTTATGCAGGCTCCAATACGCCTGTGAAGTTCATCAAAATGCTTACGGCGCCAGAGCTGGACCAGCTGAAAATAGAATCTTATACCAATGATGGGCTAGCAGCGCCAACCATTTGGAGCAATCCCTATTACTCCGTTCAGCGCACCGACTGGCAGCGCGCTTTGATGGGTACAGGGCATACCCAAAACGCCGATTTGTCAGTTAGAGGAGGCAGTGCCGCATCGACCTACAGCTTTTCGGGCAACTACTACAACGAGTCGGGTTTTATCCCTAACTCGTTGTTTACCCGCTATAGCTTCCGGGCAAACTCAGAGCATAAAGTTACTTCGCGGATAAAAATTGGCGAAAATATCCTTTACTCTTATACAAATAACACTGCGCCAGATACGCGGTCGACACAAGCCGGTTTGGTTTGGAGTGCTATTCGCTTCAATCCAGCCATCCCGGTTACTAACCCTGATGGCTCCTGGGGCTCATCGCAGGCAGATAATCAACTGGGTGATATAAACAACCCGGTAGCAACGGCAAGGCTGATGGATGCTTATAATAAGACGAACCGCTTACTGGCAAATGGCTATGGTGAGATAGAGATTTTAGAGGGTCTGAAGGTAAAAGCCAACTATGCTTATGACA
>JAICXZ010000429.1 GCA_025934475.1 Mucilaginibacter sp.
GTTTCGGTGGTAGTTAATTCCAGGGTCTCCAAGGCAATTATCGTTTGTTGAAAGGAAGCACAAAGGTAGAAAAAAGAGGCGAAAGGACAAAGGGGGAAGGTAAAAGGCGAAAGGAGAAAGCTTAAAGGAATGACAGACCTTGTTATATGCAATAGACACGTTTATATAATGTCCATTTGATTCAAAAAAAATAGCGATGAGTTTAAAACCCATCGCTACGAATCACAATTGTATATATAAGGTTAAAGGGTGCGCTTCGTTAATTATCGGCTGGAATTTGAAAACTGAATGGCATGGTGTAGGCAACCCGCACCGGGCGTCCATTTTGTATACCGGGTTTCCAGGCAGGTGCCAGTTTTAGAACCCTGATGGCTTCGTCATCAAGACCATAACCTACCCCGCGAACTACTTTAATATCAGTTAAGTGCCCATCCTTCTCTACTACAAAACTTACGAACACCTTACCACTTATCCCTTCCTCTAGTGCCTGGTTAGGGTACCGCAAGTTTTTTTGCATAAATTTTGACCAGGCAGCCATACCTCCCGGAAACTCCGGGTTTACTTCGATGCTGCCAAATGGCACAGGGTCGTTATTTTCAATCTCTGGTTTAATGCCCGTATTTTCATTCATTTCTATGAGCCCCGGACCCTCAACGCCATCCTGTTTCTTCGTGGAAATAACCGACAACATCGCCTCATCTACTTTTGGCGGATTTTCGGCAAGTTTATCAGGCGTAACCACAGGCGGCGGAAATCTCACTGTTCTTACCTGCGGCGGGTCCGCCTTCAGCGGTTTGGGCGGAGTGACAGGTGGTTTAACCTGGGTTTTGGGTGGGTTAATCATTTGCACTTCGATCGGTTTGTCAATTACCGGAGCCGATTTATGTATTAAAACAAAGTTGTACCCCAATATTAAACAAACAAACCCAAGCGTTGTAAAGCCCAATGCTTTGAAAAGGTTTTCGGCGTAGTGCTTACGCAGATCGTAGGCGCCGTATTCTTTATTACGGTCGTCAAATACAAGCTCGAGCCACTCGGTCTTGTATAAATCAAATTCTGTGATAGGCATAATTTCAAAATTTTATTTTCTTCTATAACGATGCTGCAATATTTAATATTGCAAAATATCGGAATAAAATTTTATAAAAAATTGAAATTGCCAAAAATAATTTGGTAAAATATGCCTAAATCACCATTTATCGGTTACAACCTTCTTTATTGGCCGTTGAGGCGGCTGCTGAGATTTCTTAGTTGAGTGATTTTGTGTCATGTAGAGTTTTAGCTTTTCACCCAGTTGCTCACAATACAAACCGGTTTGGTCAAGATAGCCTTCAAGTTCCTTTTTTTCTAATTTAGTCGAAGCGTTTTCAAGGGGTACATCTTTGCCGTTAACCGGTACAAACATGCCGTAGCGATCCCTTTGGAATGGCGTGAAAACAAAATCAGTCAGCCAGAACCGGTATTTGAAGTTTTTGCACTCGATGGTCAAGGTGTAAGTGATTTGGCCGCTCTCATGCCTGGCAAATGACAGTGCGCTATAAGTTTGAAACTTATCCTTAATACTGATGCTCGTATCGGTTCCTATCCTTGACTTGATCTTGGGGAAATTTTCCTTAACAAAAGCAACAGTTTCGTTATTCAGGCTGTCAGCAGTAACTCCCGGGCGGTCAACCACCTGGTAATAGATGTATTTGTTGTGTTCATCAAGCGCAAGCAAGCTTTTTTGCGCATTTGCGGCCAGGAAAGTCAACCAGCAAACTGTAAACAATACTATTTTTTTCATGATATAAAGATAAAGCCGCTCTCCGTAAAGAAGAGCGGCTTTTTAGGATATTTTGTTCAGGTAAAATCAGAAAGCATAAACAGCTGCAATTACAAACTGCGCAGCACTGCCGGTTGGGGCGCCGTTGCTGTCAACAAATGGCTTAGCGTCGCCACCAAAGCTATCCAGCCTTACTTCCGGTATCAAAGTTAGTGGACCACCTTTTATGTTTGCGGTTGCGGTAATTGCGGTAACATTGGATGAAGGATTAGAGCCAATAGCTTTATAATTGAAATATTCACCCCTTAAACCCAAAGTCACAATTTTAGAAACCGCTAACTGAGGATAAAGAGCAACGCCATCATAACCGCCACCACCGTGAGTTGGAGTAAAATCAGCAGCATTCAGACCCAATTTGAAGGCGTCTGTTATCTGGTATGCAGTAGTCAGGTCTATAATAGTACCCGAATAAGGTCCAGTTGCAAAGTTGATATAAGCTGTCCAGTTTTTTACCGGTACAACCATCAATTGCGCGCCGAAAGTAGATACATCGCCCGAACCGGCAACTCCACCTTCAGCATTTAACCTATAGCTGGAGTAAGTATTCCAGTAGTTATTGAATAATCCCGCCATCAGGCTCACTTTATCCGAGAAAGCGTAAGTAGCTTTAAAACCGGCATTCTGGAAAGGACCATTAGTGAACAGGTATGAAGTAGAGTAGTTAAAGTTTCCTGTCGGCGAGATCACCTCGTATCCAACAAAGGTTGACATATAGCCGGCGGTAAGATTCAATTTATCTGTTAGGTCATAGGAAACATAAAGGTTCTGAATATGATAACCTGATGTAGGAATCGACTGGTCACTGCGGGGGCCGAAAGACAATTCACCGACAAAAGCAGCCTTACCAACTTTTTTCTTTACACCCAGGTCAATCATGCCGATCGACACCGAGTTTTGATCTGTTGCAAAAGAAGTTCCAATACCAGTCGATGGATTATATCCAATATTATTATGGCCCGAAAAATCAGCTTTCCAATAAGTATCTACCGAACCAAATAAAATAAGTGGTGGATCTTTAGGATCGGCTCCGGTGCCTACTTTGCCTGTATCAACAGGCATCGAAGCCGCTTTGGCCGACATGACAGTGATAATAAATAACGATAAGAGTAGAAGTATCTTTTTCATGATTAGTTTGATTAGGGTATTTTGATTTGATTGATTATTTAATTGTTGTGTTGATTTGATTCTGCAATTTTCCAGGCAAAAAAATCCCCATGGCTTCAAAAAAAGCGACAGATGAAGCCGGATATTAAGCAAGAATGATCAGTTATGAGAATTTCTGGAAATCCTGTGCGGCCGGCTATCAGGCAGTAAAATCAGATTACATTTTACCGGCCGCACAGGATTTTTATTGAAGCGTTATATTATGCTTCGGCAGGAAGCTTGATGCCTTTATCGAACAGGCCATCCAACTTGATCTCGTCTTCTTCCTGCGGAGGGTAAACCTCGATACCGTGATCGAATACGTCAAGACCACCCATACCGGTTTCACCGTGAGCCTCAACACGCAGTTTCCATGGGTATGGGAATTTCTGTATAACAAACATCATAATTAGCGTTACCGCGAATACGGCTGCTGCAATAGTAAAGGTACCTATCGCCTGAGCTTCAAATACGCTCCAGCCGCCGCCGTAGAACAAACCGGTAACTGGTGCAGAGTTGTCGGCACCGTAAGGACCGGTAGCACCAAACTGACCGCTGGCGAATAAACCCAGTGATAATGTTCCCCATATACCGGCGAAACCGTGTACAGAAACTGCACCTACCGGATCGTCAATTCTAAGCCATTCGATGAAATACATACCGCCGACTACAACGAAACCGGCTATACCCCCCAATAAGGTAGCGCCAAGCGGGCTAACCCAGTAACAAGGGCAAGTGATAGCAACCAAACCTGCCAGACAGCCGTTTAGCGTGTAACCAAGGTCGAATTTACCTTTCGTAGTTCCCCACCAAAGTGCAGCCATCATCGCAGTCATACCACCAGCGCAAGCTGCCAGGGTAGTATTTGCAGCAACGCGGCCTATGCCCTGCATATCAATAGCAGAAAGCGTACTGCCTGGGTTAAATCCGTACCATCCAAACCAAAGGATGAAAGTACCTACAGCCGCAACTAACATATTGTGTCCCGGTGGCATACCGCCTTTTTCTTTATCGTCACGTCTGAATATACGTCCGAGGCGAGGACCTAAAACGATGGCACCAGCCAATGAAGCAATACCGCCACTGGTGTGAACCACTGTTGAACCGGCGAAATCGCGGAAGCCCTGACCCAATGATTCAAAGAAGTTACCTTTAGAACCCATCAAAGCTAACCAGCCATCAGGACCCCATGCCCAGTGACCGATGATAGGATAAATGAAACCA
>JAICXZ010000525.1 GCA_025934475.1 Mucilaginibacter sp.
CCTGTTTTTGAAAGATTATTGGGAAAACAGCCGCGGCGGCGATAACCTGATCAGCGTTTATTGGCTCTACAATAGAACCGGTGAGAAATGGCTGCTGGATTTGGCAACCAAAATCGACAGAAATACTGCCGACTGGCGCCAGGCCAGTAATCTGCCCAACTGGCACAATGTAAATGTGGCACAATCGTTTCGCGAGCCGGCTACCTACTGGATGCAGAGTAAAAATCCAGCGGATAAAGAAGCATCCTATGATGATTTTAAATTAATAAGAAGTATTTATGGACAAGTGCCGGGCGGAATGTTTGGCGCCGACGAAAATGCCCGCAAAGGTTATGACGACCCGCGCCAGGCCGTTGAGACCTGCGGAATGGTGGAGCAGATGACCTCAGACGAGTTCCTGTTGCAGTTTACAGGAGACACTTTTTGGGCCGACAATTGCGAGGACGTTGCTTTCAATACATTTCCGGCTGCATTTACGCCGGACTATCGTGGACTACGCTATTTGACTGCACCAAACATGGTAGTAAGCGATAGCAAAAACCACGCGCCGGGAATTAATAACGATGGTCCATTCCTCAATATGAATCCATTCAGTAGCCGCTGCTGCCAGCATAATCACTCGGCAGGATGGGTTTATTATGCCGAAAACAGTTGGATGGCGACTCCAGATAATGGCCTGGCGGACCAATTGTACTCAGAAGGATCAGTAACCGCTAAAGCAGGAAACGGGACACCCGTTACTATTGTTACAACTACGCATTATCCGTTTAACGACGAGATCAGCCTGAGTATCAAAACTGCTTCTGGCAATAAATTTCCTATCTACCTGAGAATACCGAAATGGTGTACCGATGCAAGTGTTAGCGTGAACGGCAAACCATTGCAAGTCAGCTCAGATGGCGCTGAGTACATTAAACTAAGCAATACCTGGAAGAACGGAGACCGTATCACATTGCGCCTGCCAATGAAAATACAGCTTCGCGAGTGGGAAAAAAATAAGAACAGTGTGAGTGTTAATTATGGCCCGCTTACTTTCTCTTTAAAAATCGCCGAGAAATATGTAAAAGTGGCCAGTACCAAAGAAAACGCGGTTAATGATGCTAAATGGCAGCCAACCGCCGATCCCACTAAATGGCCTACGTTTGAGATATACCCGTCATCTGAATGGAACTATGGATTGACGCTGAATAAAGAAAATCCGGCAGCGTCTTTCACCGTCGAAAAGCGTCCGTGGCCGAAAGATAATGATCCATTTACCAATCAATCAGCACCGATCGAACTTAAGGCAAAGGGTAAGGCTATCCCGAATTGGAAGGTTGATCAATATGGTTTGTGTGGTGTATTGCCGCAAAGTCCGGTTAAGACAGATAAGCCAGAGACAAGTTTGACGCTGGTTCCGATGGGAGGAGCGAGGCTGAGGATATCGGCGTTCCCGGTTGCAGAATAAGAATTATTTGAGATTTGACAACTTTTTAAAAGTTGTCAAATCTTCATAGGCCTTTAAAGTATCACGGATTATCCGCCGAAACGTCTTGTGCCAGCGTGGCATCATCGGGCGTGTCTTTCAGGTCGGTATCTAGTGCGTAAAGTGCGTCATTTCCGGCTTTTTCGCCACCTGCAACTTTGATCTTGGATAACAGGTCGAGCGCCAGGGTTTCTTCTTCGGTTTGTTCTTTTACAAACCATTGCATAAAGTTCCAGGTGGCCCAGTCTTTCTCATCCATACTCATATTCACGAGGTTGTAGATATTCCCGGTATTCTCAACTTCTGATTTGAATATCTTTTCGAAGCAGTCATTTACGCTGGTTGGATCTGGACCCGGGCCGGGGATCGGGCTCACAACTACTTTGGCGCCACGTTTCAGGATATACTCCAGTATCTTCATCATGTGGTTTCGCTCTTCCTGAGCATGTCTGAAAAGGAAGTTGGCTATGCCGTCATAACCCTTGTCGGTGGCCCAGGATGCGTAGGCTAAATAGATTTGTGCATTTTGGGCTTCGTTGGTCATTTGCTGGTTCAACGCAGCAGTAAGCGTTTTTGATAAGCGGTTCGTGTCCATACGATGCTTAACTTAAATTGATGGGAATGGTTTGCACAGGTGAGAGATTTTCAAATTATTCCTGTTTCTTTCGGTCATTTCCCAGCCCGAACTTGATCTTACCGGCTGAGTCGGCTTTGGCGTGCAGGTGCAGCACGATTCCCTTATAACGTTTTTTTGCCAGCTTTGCAGAATCGGTAATTGTGCTATCCTTTTTGGGGGTGCGAAGCGGCACATCTATCGCCAGGTCAGTTCCTTTTGAAATACCGTACACGCCGGACACATCCATATTAATAGCACTAGAACTGAATTTTAAAGGATAAACCTTAAACATATCGCCATTCACATCGAAATGGGCATTTAGGTCACCCACACGAATATTCTTCAGGTCACGTCGCGGAAAGGCAAATTTTGCAACACTGTACAAAGGTTTAAAGTTGAGCAGTTGCCCTTGCTGCAAGTTTACATCCAGCGTGCCATTGATGGAGTTTTTAACCAGTTTGCCATCGTCTGTTATTCCCGCTGTAATTTGAGTTTTAGCCGAAAGGGAGCCCCTTAGATTGTCAGCGGTAAAATCGCTCAGGCCAAAATTATCAAAAGCGTTAAAAAACTGATTAACATTCACATGGCTAACCGTTGTGTTTAACGAAACCTTGTTGAGATCTGTACCCTTTTGTATCACTCCGCTCATTTGTAATGCCCCACCCGAGTTTTTCAGTTCAACATCTTTGATGATCACCGCGTCCTCAGACGTTAACAGATCAGCGCGTACATTGGTTGCCAGGAAGCTATGATAGTGCAGATTTGCGACTTCCACATGCATAGCAAGCCCGCCTTTATCCAGCGCATTGCTTAATTGATCTATGGCACTGCTGCTATTGGTTTCTTTTCTTACAGTTTTTGCAGCCTTCGGCCCGGCTCCATCAAGTAATCCCAGGAACTCGCCCAGATATAATTGATTGCCGCGAACGTCCAATATCAGTAACATTTTTTCAGGCGCAGTATAATATAGGTTCATAAAATTCTTAACCCGGCCATTCATGGTAATTACACTATGCCCGCTTTGCAGGCGCACGTTTCGCAACAGCAGATCATTCCTGGTAATATGGAGCGATATTGAACTGTTGACCACTTTTAGTTTTTCGGGCATATAAGTCATGTCGGTATTTCTGAGACTGATGATACCGTCAACCATTGGTCTGTTCAATTCATAATGCACAATATCGCCGCGATAACGCAAATAAATATTAGCCCGACCCTTTGTAAAGTGTGCTACCTCATTGCCAATGAGACCATTGAGGCTGGTGACCGCAAAATCAGCACTGAAGTTTCCGGTGGCAATCGGCTTATTCAGGTTGATGATACTGCCTGTATCGATTGTAAAGGGTAGTTGAGCATAGCTTCCGGTAAACTTGGTAAAGCGGATAATTGAGTTATCGTCGGTAAATCCCTTGCCGTTTTCAAAGTTATTATTGAAAACACCGTCGAGGCTGCAATGATCAAAGACCAGTACCGGCGTACTGATGCGACTGTCGCGTATTTTGGCAGTGACATAGATGAATGGGTTGCCACCTGCAAAGCTTCCTTCGAGGCGGGCGGTTACAGCTACCGGTTCGCTGATGTTATACTGGTTTAG
>JAICXZ010000799.1 GCA_025934475.1 Mucilaginibacter sp.
CAACATGCGTTATTAAAGTATAAAATGTGGCCACTATCATATAGATCAGGATGTCGGCGGCAAAAGCGCTGATGAGTATTTTCCTGGCCTGGTAGCCCGCGTTCCGAAAATAGAAGTAACTGTGGCTGGAGTAATAATAATGAAGAGCAGCTGCACCAAGAAAGCCGATAATTTTGGCGAAAAAAAGGCTTCCGGCATCGCCGAAACCCGCTTCGTAAATAAAAATAACTGCAATAAGTATACTGAATGCTATGTTATACGATAACAGCAGCCCGTAAAACTGAAAAGTGAGAATAGCTATCCGCTTCAAATGACAATTGTGACACCTATCAAACAGATTAAATGGCGGATTATTGCCTGTCCAGAAAGAGCCAAGAGCAAAGATTCAAGAATCAAGAGAACACAAAAGCCAGACTTCGAATGAAACCTGGCTCTTGAATCTCGACTCTTGGTTCTATTTATTTATCCTAAATAGGATTTCAATATCTTGCTTCTTGAGGTATGACGAAGCCTTTGCAGTGCCTTGTCCTTTATTTGCCTTACACGTTCGCGGGTCAGGTTGAATTTTTCGCCGATCTCTTCGAGTGAAAGCGGGTGATTAGTGCCTAAGCCGAAGAACAGGACGATGATCTCGCGCTCACGCTCGGTAAGCGTCGACAACGAACGTTTTATTTCTTCGGATAAAGATTCATTGATCAGTATCGAATCGGTATTGGGCTCCTGATTTTCCAGTACGTCGAGCAGGGTGTTTTCCTCGCCCTGTACAAACGGCGCGTCCATGGATACGTGACGGCCGGAATTGCTTAGTGTATCGGATATTTTATCAACCGTTGTCTCCAGCATATCGGCCAGCTCTTCGGGCGAAGGCTCGCGCTCGTATTCCTGCTCAAGCTTTGAAAATGCTTTGCTTATTTTGCTTAACGAACCCACCTGGTTCAATGGCAAACGCACAATGCGCGACTGCTCGGCAATTGCCTGCAATATCGACTGGCGGATCCACCAAACGGCGTAGGATATAAATTTAAAGCCCTTGGTTTCGTCAAAGCGTTTTGCCGCCTTAATTAAGCCCAAATTACCTTCATTGATCAGGTCGCCTAAGGTAAGGCCCTGGTTTTGGTATTGCTTGGCAACAGAAACTACGAAACGTAAATTTGTTTTTGTTAAGCGTTCTAACGCGGCCTGGTCACCTTCCCTGATCTTTTGTGCTAATATTACTTCTTCCTCGGCAGTTATCAAATCAACCTTACCAATTTCGTGAAGATATTTGTCTAAAGACTGCGACTCACGGTTGGTAATTGATTGGGTTATTTTGAGTTGTCTCATCTATTTTTTAACCTCAGTCCTGTTTTTTTTAGGTTAGAACGTGCAAAGGTATAAAATTGTTATTTAATTTTTATTGCAAATTGTTTATTTACAAAAAGATTATATGACAGATGATTGGGCAGCTGCGAGCAGTGAATTTTGATCAGTGAGCAGGCAGTAGTGAATGGTGAATTTTATGCAATTCGGCCGTAGATTATTATTTAAATGGTTGAAACGTTCACCACGCACTTATTCACCATTCACTAATTAAAAAATTATTCAACAACAAGATTATCCAAAAATTTGTTAAACACCGTCAGCGATTCATCGTGGATATGCTCACAGCTATCCAGCAAAATAAAATAGTATAATTTTGTGTTTAAGCGGGCATATTTTTTTTCCATTGTGTAATAAGCCACCTTTCCGCCCCCGTCTTTTGGCATCTGAACAGGCGTTTCAAATTTCATGCCGGGGTATTGCGGCACATCACGCTCAAAGGCAATAGCGTAACCGTGACTGCCTCCGCAATCCGGATATGTTGCCGCATCGCGCATTTCGTAGGCTAAACCTCCATATATCTTGTTTAGTCTGGTACTTGTTTTTTTCTTTTCGGATGCCGTTCCGGCAAACATATCCAAAAACTGCTGCAGCGTTTGGCCCTGATCGGGAACTCTCACCAGCACAAGAAACGAATAGCCAATCTTTTCGCCGTTCCTGGTGATAGCTTCATGCGGACTAACATTCGCATAGCAAACATGTTTTTCATACCCGCCAAGCTGCAGCTGCCAGTTACTATCCACCTGAAACTGA
>JAICXZ010000273.1 GCA_025934475.1 Mucilaginibacter sp.
CCTTATTTTATATAGTACCACAAAGTGGTTTTGCCGCCAGTGTAATATACAAGGCAATTCTGCTTCCTTCAGATCTTTAGCGTCAAGCTTTACCCCTAACGAGCGGAATCCGATCTTTTCAGAAGCATCGCTAACGCCGAGCAATGAGACACCCTCCCGGTTTATTTCACAAAGTTTACGAAGGGTTTGTACCGTAAAATTTCGGCCATAATATTTGGCCACCATTCGCAGGCAGGTTGGACCGCAGTCCATTTGGTCGGGTTGTTTGTAAGATTGAAATAACATCAGTTGATAAGGTAACTCGTGCTTATAATAATTTATCTAAAATTGACCGCACTGCCACCGTCCGCGAAGGCCGCGGACTATTAGCATTGATCAGTTTGCCGTTTTTATCAAATATCAAGTAGCGGGGTATCGAGATAATATTAAAGTAATCCGCAAAAACGGATTTAAAATTTTTATCAATCAAATAATGTTTCTCTGCGGCGGGGTCTTTTTTTACCAGTTCCGTCCATGCCTTCTTGTTTTTGTCAAATGATAAGTAGATAAAATCAATTTTCCCGTTATAAATTTTTTCGAGGCTCTTCATAAAAGGAGTCTGATAATTACAGGGTGCGCACCATGTGGCCCAACAGTCTACTATCACCGGCTTACCCTTGAATATTTGATTAAATGGCATGCTTTCATCAGACCTCGTTATTACATTAGAACTTAATGCTTGTAGATAGGTGTAATGATTCTGATTTTTGAAACCGACTTTTGCTGTAGAGTCTACAACTGGCAGGTATTTTTCATTTTTGCAAATCGAATGAAAATCACTTAGCAATGAATCATAGGCCATTGTTTGCTTCTTTGAGAAAAATCCAAGATGCATGGCTAGTAAGTAATCTCTGATTGGGTCACGGGTTTCAGATTTTATTGAATTATACGTATGTATCAACCGTTCATTGGTGCTGGTATCGTTTCCCCGTTCCAGTGATAAAATATTATATATAGCCAAATGATATAAAGCGGTATTGGAAAAAGCCCGATAATCATCCAGCTTAATAATTTTAAATACATTTAGATAGCTTTCCGGCAAGTCCTTTAGGGTCACCTTTTTCTCGTCAGACTTCAAAACCTCTAACAAATTGAGCACATAAGCAGCTTGAATCTCTTTTGTTACCAGCGCCTTAATTGAAGATGATATCTGATGTCTGTTACAATAACCATCCAAAAACAGCATACGCTTCTGATAACGTTGTGTAGTTAGGTCAAAAAACTTGTTTACATCCAGGTCCGCGGCTCTAAAACCAACTTCATCAATATGTACAGCACCTGTGTTATAAGCCAATGAGTCAAATAGAACCGACGTATATTTATTTTTGCCTGCGTAAGAAAAATTTCGCATCCAGGGACTTAAGAAGTTTTTATTCAGCCTGCTTATAATGCTATCAGGCACGTGAATTTTAATCGTGTCGCCCGGCACAATTAATATTTCGTGATTAAATCCATCTGCTATGAATGCACATACCGTATCTGCTGCTTCATATACACACGTAGTTTTTCTTATCCTGGTATCCTTTTGAAAGGTAATATTTAATAACTTAAAATTCTCCTGGAAGGTAAAATCGGTAAAAGGCAGCGGTTTAACTAAATTGAAGTAAGATGAATCACCAAATTCCTTCGTCGGTTTAAACGAATATTCGACAGTTATACGCTTTTGTGAAAAACCTCGCGAAACTCCGGTAAAAAAAAATATCGTTATTAAAAAAAATGATAGGGATAACCTCATAAATGTCAAGTTAAATAATACCGGGGCCATAATCGACCCCGATACAGATCAGAATTTATTAAGCGGCACCTGGGCAGTCGACATCTGAGCAACTGTTATTACTTGCGCACCAAGAATCGGCTGCAGCTTGACAGTTGTCCGGAGTGGCTGCGGAACCGGAACAAGTAAAAGTGCCTGTACCACCGCCAGCGTAGCTTACTTTGCAGCTAACCTGGGCAACACCGCCCATAACATTTTTCATTTCAGCTCTGCTGAGTTGATTAAAGTTTTTCATAAAATATTTATTTTTAGACTATTTACCTTGCCGAAACAACGCCACGGCATTTAAGCGGCATGTATTATCTAAGTGCATGCTCCTTAACTTTGGCCAAAAAGTTCCTTTATATATAAAAATGCCAAACATTTGTCCGGTCGGTTCTTTGGCATTATGTTATTCTTTAAATAATGCCTCAACCTTTTCCTCCAATTCCTGAACAGGCAGGTTTTTGGCGATAATAGTACCTTTATCGTCAACTAAATATGTTGTTGGCACCACGCTAATAGCAAATGCCGAAATTTCCGG
Organism: Mucilaginibacter sp.; assembly: GCA_025934475.1. Lineage (GTDB taxonomy): Bacteria > Bacteroidota > Bacteroidia > Sphingobacteriales > Sphingobacteriaceae > Mucilaginibacter. Next base: position 2,337 of record JAICXZ010000273.1, read on the forward strand.
TTCGTTTGCCCCCTTAATGGCAATCAGTTGTTTCCAGTTCAAATGATCATCTTTTATGGCTTTTCTCCATGCCGTTTTATTATCATCAATCGAGACAGAAATCATGGCCAGCCCCTTAGATTGATAAGCATCATAAAGTTTCTTCAATGTCGGGTTGGCTTTCCGGCAGGGCACACACCAGCTGGCCCAGAAATCGACCAGCAAGTACCGGTTATGATTTTGGGTGCTTACCATCCTGTTGTTTGTATCCGGAAGTTCGAAATCCTTGAATTTATTCCCAACAGCAAAAGTTGTCCTTGCCTGGATCTTATTCTTGAGATTCAAATAATCGTCAGTCCCTTTGTAAGCGTCGGGCATCCTATCTAATAGCGCCAACTCTTTGGCATCAGGTAGTATCATTTTATCATAAGCATCCAGGTATTTAATTGTGGCGAAGGAACGGGGATACAGCTCGAACAATGAATCGACCCTTTTATAGAGAACAGAGTGAACTGAGTCAAGCTTCAATTTATAAAAACGAACCGAATCTGCCTGTTTGTTCCCGTCCGCATTGGTCAGCCGCCTAAATAAATATTCTTCATGCTGTTTGTCCATTTTTAACGCCGTTTCAAACGCAAACCATATGTTCATTTGTGTTGAACCCGTAATTCTCGAGCGATATATCAAATCGGCATCGCCCGTTATCTTGATATCGCTTCCGTCCAAAAATACCGGCAAAAACTTTTTGTCATTCTTAAAAAAGAGGGTATAAAAGCCAGGGCGAATATCCTTAGCATTAAAATCTAGAGAATCATTCCGAAATGCAGCAGAATCTAAAATTATTTTTTTTGTGTTGGGCACATAAACATCGTTTGATAAATAAATAACCTTATTTCCGGCATTCTTTAAAAAGATATTTATTTTACAAGTCGCTTTATTTTGAGCAAATAAAGAGGCTGAATATAAGATGATTAGCAAAAATAGCGCAGTATTTAATCTGTCTTTTTTCATGCCGGATTTGTTAGGGTCTTGATTCCTCGCCACTGATTAAAAAGGGAGCCATACATAGTGGCTCCCTCTATAAATGTTAGGATGCGCTACAGGTTAAGGTAGACGAAACTGAAGTAGTATCGGTTAACTGGCAATCACAGGTAATTGAACTGCCGCTGGCAGAGCACGTACCTTCCTGGCAGCTACATGATTTAGTTGATCCGTCGGGGCAATCGAGGCTTGCGCTGCAACCACCACTTTTAACACCGCCCAGGACGCTCTTCATTTCGTCCCGTTCAAGTTTTTTAAATTTTTCCATAAAATAAATTGTTATTGTTGGTTTTGCTGCCGTAACCAGGCTCCGGCATTTGAGCCGCATGTATTAAAAAGTGCATGCTCCTTTACTTTGGCCAAAAAAGTTTCTTTATAATCTGCTAAACAGGGCTTTATAAGATGAACTGCAGCTCTTTGATATCATAATTCTCAGGAAGGCGGTACCCATTTACAAAAATGGTGGGCGTATGCGTAACCTCGCTCTCGTCGCACCATTTACGCATTGATTCTAGCTTTACGTTCTGCATTTTCAATTCGCCGTTCATTGGGTATTTTTCGGCAAATGTTTTGTAATCCTTAACGGGGGCCAAATACCAATCATCCAGGGCTTGCTGGGTTTTTGCCCCATCTCCAAGCGCAGCAACAGCCAAAAGATGCCTTACAACCTCGGCGCCCCGGTCGTGATCATGGTTACGCGCTGTAAATATTACCTTAAGATTTATGTTCGGGTTTTCAGCAATCAACTCCTCCAGTTTGGGATGTGCCTTGGCGCAGGGGCCGCAATATGGGTTGCATACTTTTATTACGGTATTTGTCGCTGTGGGCTTCCCTATGTTGATGCCTAGTTCTTGCCAATTATCGGCAGCTTTGGGTTGCTGCACCAGCAGGCTATTAAATATATCCGGATTATATTGCAACCTTTTATAAGCATTTCTATAGGTGACGTAATCGTTAGCTTTTAAAAACAGTGGCTTTAACGCATACCAAACAATTAACGGCGTAAATGCGAGTGCAACAACTTGAAAGGCAGAGGCGATGCCACCTGATAACAGGAATGAAAAAGAATGAACCGGCAGCCAAAAAAAGGCAATGCAATAAATCAATTCTGCAGCAAGTACTGTTTGCACCGTAAGGCACAATGGGCACCACTGCTTAATGACCCGCCACTGATAATAAATGCTAAATAAAATATATGGCGCCGCGAAAACATTAATCAAGGCCAACCAACCTGTTTTGACTTCAAACGGCATTCCCGGGTTAAGCAACAAGAGCGTTGTAAAAGCGAAATAGAAGAAGCCGATCTCGGCCCAACTGATACCGGCTATTTTTGCAGCTTTACTACCAAGCACAGCGTCGCAATTGGTTTTTGCGCCTGCTGTACAAATATTTTTAACAAAGGCATTACCCTTGTCTATGTCGTATGCGAGCAGCAGAACCGCACAAGATAATCCTGCAAGTTTTATACCGGCGATTAACCCGTATGGCAAGACCTGAGCGTTTAAAACATTGCCCAGAATCCAGCATAGGCCGATAATCGCAAAAGATACAATCAACAATTTTTTGTTGTTTTTCTCAGTTCTTTCTTTTTTTCGATTTTCGACATAGTTCGTCTCCCCGCTGTCTTTACCAGGTTCGGCCAGGAAGACTACATTTTTAAATCGTTTGATAAACTCTTCCTTGCCGATGGTTTCGGACTTATTTTTTTCGTACAGGTAACTTACTGTGTTGTTGTCAATTGCGGTTACCAATGTAAAATCGTTACCAACCGCCGGGACATCTACCAACGCGATAAAGGGAGCTTCCAATTCGTCGAAATTTTCGGCTGGAACCTCGTAAGCAGAATTAGGTATGCGATACCGGTCAAAAGTGTCGCTTATACTCAGTAAACTCGGGAAGAAAGGATTCTCTTCAATATCTCTTTTCAAAGACGAATCCGTCACTTTAATCTTTAATAAATCTTTATAGGTTGAAGCAACATGCTTGGCTTTGGAGTTAAAAGTATGGGCCATTTTAATTAAAGGTTGACAAGATTTAAATATTCAGTTAATCCAAATCTAATGATTCGGGAAGCA